>JBARNF010000664.1:0-3135 GCA_049802835.1 Bradyrhizobium sp. | reverse complement strand
GCCCCACCAGGTTCGAACATCCACGTTACTTGCTGGCCGGGATGTACGCGGCGATTTCCCCGATGGGAGCGGGATAGACCTCCGTGTGGAAGGCGATCGTGATATCGCCCCTTCGGATGGCGTCGATGTCGGCGTTCTTCCAAACTCCGGAAATGCGGCCGCTCTTCCCCTTCGGGCAGGGCGGGCTTTCTCCCGCGACGCCGCAGATCGAGTAGCCTCGCACGCCCACTTGTCCCTGCGGAGCCGTGTGGAAATGTCCGGAGATGACGGAACTCGTCAGGCCGTCCCAGGCAAACGTGTAAGCGACGTCCTTTCCTTTTCTGTGGAGGACCGCGGTCCCCTTCGAGGATTTGACGTCCCCTCTCAGCTGCGTGCGAAACTGTGAGGGAAGCTGGTCGGGCGTCATCGCCAAGGGGACGCCGCTCAACGCCTTGTCCGCCGGGACGCCCTTGCGCGCCGCAGCATTGCCGGCGGTGACATAACCGCTCGTTGCCAAAAGTCCTGCAACACCAATGGTGAGTGCGAGCTTCATCGCGTTCATGTCGGAGTCCTCCTGTCTCGAGCTGTGACCCAGATTTTGCTTTGAATTTCCGTTCGGGCACGCGCAGGGGTCGTATGTTACTTTTGCTCGCTTAAATCGATTATCAAATACACAATCACGTTATAGTTGCATGTTCGGAGCGGCACCCTCGCGCTGACGTCGCCGATCGCAAGCGTAGCCCGGATCGAACGCAGCGAAATTCGGCTGCCCTGTCGGCTGGTGCGACGTCCCGCATGTCGGTCTCCGCTCAATTCGGGCTACCGCACGACGCCCAGCGTGGTGATCCTTCCGTCTCCTCGTGGGATAAGTTGCCGCAGCAACCGTTGACTCTTCTCAACGACCAAAGCCGCCACGCGCCTTAGACCGTTCGCATCGCGGATAGCCATCTTGCGCAAAGTTCCCCGGGGTGGGTCCGATCGCAAAACAGGAAGGATTCCGATGATGCGAACGACGCTTGTCGGCGCAGCGCTTTGCCTTGGGCTTGCGCCCGCGCTCGCGGCGGAGCCGCAGAGCATCGACTGGTCGAAGCTCCCGACCAAAACGGTGACCCTGTTCTATCCGGGTGAATCGACCTACGAATGGCTGGTGAGCCCCGGCCACGCCGGCGCCAAGCAGGTGAGCGAGGGAATGGCCTGCCTCACCTGCCACAAGGGCAGCGAGAAGGCGCGCGGCGAGAAGATCGTGAAAGGCGGCCCGGTCGAGCCGACGCCGATCGCCGGCAAGAACGGCGCCGTCGACGTGGCGGTGCAGGCGGCGCACGATTCCGAGTACGTCTATTTCCGCTTTCAGTGGAAGACCAACATGGCCCGCGAAGGGCGCATGCACGATTACGTGCGCTTCGACGGCACCAAGTGGAAGTGGTACGGCCACGACCGCAACGACAAGTCGGTGCGCTCGGGCGAGCAGCCGCCGCTCTACGAGGACCGCTTCTCCATCATGCTCGACGACGGCAAGGTGCCGCTCTATGCCCAGCAGGGCTGCTGGCTCACCTGCCACAACGGCATGCGCGACACCAAGGACCAGAAGGTCGGCGACGTGGTCAAGCAGCACCCGCTGATCGGCGACGCGGGCCTGAAGGAGTCCGACGTGCGCAAGTATCTCGCCGCGACCCGCACCGACGGGTCGAGCTGGGACAAGACCAAGTCGCGCGAGGAGATCGACAAGCTCAAGGCCGAGGGCAAGTTCGTCGACCTGATGCAGTGGCGCGCGGCGCGCTCCAACGGCGTCGGCATGGCGGACGACGGCTACGTGCTCGAGTATCGCAATTTCGACGCCGGCAAGAACCCGTTCTCCTGGAACATGGACCGCAAGACCATGACGCCGCTCTACATGTTCGATGCCGCCAAGGTCGGCGCCAAGGCGCTGCGCGCCGAGGACATCGGCGTTGCGGCGAAGCCGGCGGCGATCGTCAAGGAGACGAATGCGGTGAAGTTCGATCCCGCCGCCGGCTGGAAGGAAGGCGACATCCTGCCCGGCCGTCTGCTCAGCCGCGCCGACGCCAAGGGGTCCGCCGCCGACAACGACGCCGCCCAGGGCACCTGGAAGGACAGCGCCTACACGCTGGTGTGGCGGCGCAAGCTCGACACGAAAAATCCCGCCGACGACAAGATTCTGAAAGTGGGCGGCACCTACCAGATCAACTTCGCGGTGCACGACGACAATGTGACGACGCGCTTCCATCACGTGTCGTTCCCGCTCACGCTGGGCATCGGCGCCGACGCCGACATCAAGGCCGTGACGCTGAAGTAATCGCGCGTCTCGTCAGCGTAGTCGTGAGCCCCGCCCCTGCGGCGGGGCTCGTGATTCATGGCATCCGGGGATTTCAAACCGGACAGGGAATCCTGATCGCCTCCGGCGGATCGCCCAAGGTCGCCGTGTCGGATTGCACCGTATCGTTGAATTCCGGAGGAGTGGTGGCGCAGGGGTCGAGCCCCGACGACGTCTTCCTGGACCGCGTCCGGCTGGTGGGCAATCAGAGCGCCATCAAGGGCGGGGGCTCCCCGGCGGTCGTCGTGCTCAACAATTCGACGCTCTTCAACAACAGCATCGCGATCGACACCGTCGACGGAAATATCCTGTCCTTCCAGAGCAACGCGCGCGCCGGCAACGGATCGGACGGCCAGAAAATGACGCCGATCGGGCTCAAGTAGCGGCGGAGACTGGGCGCCGTCAGTACGGCGGCTCGCAGTAGTCCCAATAGCCCGTGGTCAAGGACGGGTCGGCCCAGTACCAGCACAGGCCGGGCGCCGGAGCATAGTCCGGGGCGATGCCGACGGCGGCGACGGTGAGGAAGGTGCCGAGGGCGACCCCGCCGATCACCGTTCCGAACCACGGCCGCCGGTAGAAGGGCCGATAACCCCGCACGAATGCCGACCGGCCGACAAAGGCGGGTCGCCCGACATAGCCGGGTCGCCCCACATAGGCGGGTCGCCCCACATAGGCGGGCCGGCCGACAAAGGCGGGCCGGCCGATAGTGGCCGGTCGTCCGACGAAGCCGCGCTGCGGTGCGATGTTTCCGCGCGGAACAAATCCGGGTCCGACTACGCGAGGTGCCACGACGCCGCGCTGTACCCCGACCGGGCCGCGCTGTACCC
>JBARNF010000663.1:0-10812 GCA_049802835.1 Bradyrhizobium sp. | reverse complement strand
GGTCGAGCCGCCGAAGTCGAGCGAGGCGGTCCCGGCGCTGCGCGCCGATCCGGTCCCGCCGGTGACACCGGCGCCGGCCACGACCCAGTCGGTCCCGGCGGCGTCGTCCAGCAGTGAAAGCGACCCGTCGGTTCCGTCCTCGCCGTCGCGCTGAGACAACGAACCGAGACAACGAAAAGCCCGGCTCGACGAGCCGGGCTTTGTAGCAAGAGACAGAGAGAAGCAGCTTACTGCTCGGTCTCGCCGGCGGTGCCCTCGTCCTGGGCCTCCGGATCGAAGAACTCGCCGGCGGCGGCGATCGCTTCGGCGGCGGCGTCGCGGTCTTCCTGGCGGGTCGAGATGTCCTCGCCGCGCTTGATGCGCTCGGCCTCGTCGGCGCTGCGGGCGACCGTCACGGTGACCGAGGTCTCGACCTCCGGATGGATCGCGATGGTGATCTTCTGCTTGCCGATGGTCTTGATCGGCGCGTCGAGCCAGACCTGCGGGCGGCTGACGGTGATGCCGTCGGCGGCGAGCGCGATGACGATGTCACGCACCGAGACCGAGCCGAACAGCTGGCCGGTTTCGGAGGCCTGGCGGATGATGATGACGTCGCGGCCGTCGATCTTCTCGGCGACCTTGGCGGCTTCGCCCTTGGCCTGGATGTTGTTGGCCTCGAGCTCGGCCTTCATGCCTTCGTACTTGGCCTTGTTCTCGGCGGTGGCGCGCAGCGCCTTCTTGCGCTTCAGCAGGAAGTTGCGGGCGAATCCGTCCTTGACCTTCACGATCTCGCCCATCTGGCCGAGCTTGGCGACGCGTTCCAGCAGAATGACTTCCATCGATGTTCTCCTTGTGATGTTCGGATATGCGGTTGGTTGGAGGTGAAGCGGTTCAAGGCACCGGCAGCGGCGGCGGCTGTCTCGGGCCGAAGCGGCGGCGCAGATCGAAGGCGGCGTCGGCGAGCCCGAGCACGACCATCGCCAGCACCGGCCAGACGAACAGTACGATCACGAGGTAGATCGAGCCCAGCCACAGCGCACGGCTGCGCAGCGCGAGCGTCAGCGTGTGCAGTACGGCGAATCCGGTGAGAGCGTAGGCCATCAGCAACGCGGCTGCGGCGATGACGGCGACCAGGGCGACAAGGCCGCCGCCGAAGGTGAGGCCGATGGCGACCAGCAGGGCCACCAATGTCATCGGCGGCAGCGCGATCGCCTTCAGGTCGGGCCAGGGCCGCCGCAAAAGTCCCGAGGTCGCGGCAATCTTGCCGGCGAGCCAGAGATTCAGGCTCAGCGTGAGGGTCGCGAACATCGCCGCGCCACCGGGCGCAATCCGGATCAGCGCGTCGACCCACCGATCCGCGTCCGGGGGGAGCGGCGAGTCGGCCGCGCTCAGCAGGCGGACCAGCGCGCGCCGCAGGGTGTCGGTGATCGTGTCGGCGTCGGTGCCGAGCGTCAGCAAAGCGGCGACAGTCGTGAGCGCCGCCAGTGCTGCGATCCACAGCAGAATCCGCCCGACCGGATACCATTCGACCGCGCCGGGCGAGGCCTCTGCAGTGGAGCGGCCGAGCATGGCGAGGTGACCCAGCCACCAGGCCGGCAGCGCAACGGCCACGACGAAAGCTATGCAATAAGGGAAGCTGACGAGGACACCGAGACCAGTCGCCGCGGCGATCCCGCCGACGCTGGCATAGAGCGGACCCCAGGCGATCGCCGCCACCATGAGCGGCAGTGGCGCCATATAGAACAGCGCCAGCGAGATCAGCGCTCCCGAGACGATCGAGGCGAACATGACGGCGGAGGCGATGCCTGCCGCGAGCGCGATGAGAAGCGGTGCGATCATCAGCTGTCCCGCTCCTTTCGAGCGGTTAGAGGCCATGGGCCCCAACCATCGGTAACCGGTCGACCCGGAAACCTTATGAAATTGAAGGCGGACGGCCGGCGGCCCGAAGGCCGCCGACGTCCATCGTCTTAGCGGATGACGTAGGGCAGCAGACCGAGGAAGCGGGAGCGCTTGATGGCGCGCGCGAGCTCGCGCTGCTTCTTGGCCGACACCGCGGTGATGCGGCTCGGCACGATCTTGCCGCGCTCGGACACGTAGCGCATCAAGAGCTTCGAATCCTTGTAGTCGATCTTCGGCGCGTTGGGACCGGAGAACGGGCAGGTCTTGCGGCGGCGGAAGAAGGGGCGACGTGCGGGGGCTTCAGCCATTGATCTTACTCCTCGTCCGCAGTTTCTTCGTCACGGGGACGGCGGGGGCCGCGATCACCACGATCGCCGCGGTCGCCACGATCACCGCGGAAACCGCCGCCATCGCGCTCGCCACGGAAGCCGCCACCGCGATCGTCGCGCTCACGGTCGCGATCGGCCTTGCGCATCATGGCCGAGGGACCTTCCTCGAGCTCCTCGACGCGGACGCTCAGGTAACGGATCACGTCTTCGCTGATCCGCTCCTGGCGCTCGATCTCGGCGATCGCCGCCGACGGCGCGTCGATGTTGAGCAGCACGAAGTGCGCCTTGCGGTTCTTGTTCATGCGGTAGGTGAGGGAGCGAACGCCCCAGTTCTCGGTCTTGGTGATCTTACCGCCGAGGCCTTCGACGATACCGGTCATCTGGGCCGTCAGGTCTTCCACCTGCTGGGTGCTCGCATCCTGACGTGCGAGAAAAACATGCTCGTAAAGCGGCATGGCTGTCCTTTCCAAGTTGGCGCGAACCCCGGCGTCAAGCCCTTCGAGCCCTTTGGAAAGGACTCGCAGACGTCAGCTCAGAAGGCGGGAACACGGGACGACGGACCGACTGGCCCTGCCACATCAAAGTCGCCCGCAGATATCCTGGGGATATAACTCCCGGGGATCTTACAAGGTGAATTTGCTGGGACCGTCCGTTCAGCTCCCGGCTCGGGATCCACGGATGGCGCGCTATATACCGGTTTTCGACGCCAAGGCAAGGGAAAGTGGTCGAATTGCGCCTGTCGCGTGCTTGACATCACCGCCTTGGCCAGTGTCTTTCCGGCCAAAGTTACTGAATTCCAGGGATTTCGGAACATTTCAAGGAGCGGCCGATGACGGCAGCATTCACTTTTCCCGGGCAGGGGTCGCAGTCGGTCGGCATGGGCAAGGCGCTCGCGGAGGCCTTTCCGGTGGCCCGCGCCGTGTTCGAGGAGGTCGATGCCGCCCTTGGCGAGAAGCTGACGGCGATCATCTGGGACGGTCCGGCCGAAACCCTGCAACTGACCGAGAACGCCCAGCCCGCCCTGATGGCGGTGTCCATGGCGACCCTGCGCGTGCTGGAGAGCGAGGCCGGGTTCTCCGTCCGTGGCGATGCGGCCTTCGTCGCCGGCCACTCCCTTGGCGAATACTCGGCGCTGGCCGCCGCCGGCAGCCTGACCATCGCGGACACGGCCCGGCTGCTGCGCACGCGCGGTCTGGCCATGCAGAAGGCGGTTCCGGTCGGGGTCGGGGCCATGGCCGCGCTGCTCGGGATGGATTACGAGGCCGCGGTGGCGGTGGCTGAAGAGGCTGCCCAGGGCGAGGTCTGCCAAGCCGCCAATGACAATGGTGGCGGCCAGGTCGTGGTCTCCGGCAACAAGGCCGCCGTCGACCGGGCCGTTGAGATCGCGCGCGCCAAGGGAGCCAAGCGCGCCATGCTTCTGCCGGTCTCTGCCCCTTTCCACTGCAAATTGATGCAGCCGGCTGCCGACGTGATGGCGGAGGCGCTGTCGAAGGTCACGATCAGGGCGCCGGCCTCGCCGCTGGTCTCGAATGTGCTCGCTGCACCGATCAGCGATCCCGACGAGATTCGTCGTCGTCTGGTCGAACAGGTCACGGGGACGGTGCGTTGGCGCGAATCGATCGCCTATATGGCAAGCCATGGCGTGACGCGGTTCTTCGAAATCGGCGCCGGCAAGGTGCTGAGCGGACTGGTCAAGCGGATCGCGGACGGCGCGGTCGGCGTCGCCGTCGGTGGGCCGGCGGACATCGCCGGTGCCAAGGATGCTTTGGCCGCCGCAAGGGCGGCGTAGAAGGTCGCACGTAGCGGCATTGAGGAGAGTTTGAATGTTCGATCTGAGTGGCAGGACCGCACTGGTCACCGGTGCGACCGGCGGCATCGGGAATGCGATTGCCAAGGCGCTGCACGCCCAGGGGGCGACGGTGGCGATTTCCGGCACGCGTCGCGAGGTGCTCGAGACACTGGCGGGCGAGCTGGGCAGCCGTGTGCACGTGCTGCCGTGCAACCTGTCCGACACTGCCGAGGTCGAGGCGCTGGTGCCGGCTGCCGAGCAGGCGCTGGGGCAGGTCGACATTCTCGTCGCCAACGCTGGAATCACGCGCGACAACCTGTTCGTGCAGCTGCGTGACGAGGACTGGGACGAGGTGATCAAGGTCAACCTGACCGCCACCTTCCGTCTGGCGCGCGCCGCCACCAAGCTGATGATGCGCAAGCGGTTCGGCCGCATCATCGCGATCACGTCGATCGTCGGCGTCACCGGCAATCCGGGACAGGGCAATTACACGGCGTCGAAGGCCGGCCTCATCGGCATGATCAAGACGCTCGGTGCGGAATACGCCAAGCGCGGTGTGACGGCCAACTGCATCGCCCCGGGGTTCATCAAGACGCCCATGACGGATGCGCTCAACGAGAAGCAGCGCGAGTCCATCCTCGCCAAGGTGCCGGCTGCGCGACTCGGCACACCCGAGGACATTGCTGCAGCTGCGGTCTATCTCGCCTCCAACGAGGCGGCCTATGTCACGGGGCAAACCATCCACGTCAATGGTGGGATGGCCATGATCTAGACCGCGTTCGCGGTGCGGAATGCGGCGAAAAGACGTCGCATCGGCCGCCCCGGGCGTTGTGGGCAAGAATCTGCGTATATGGTACCCGAGGCGCCCGTGGGTGGACGAAGAACGCCATTGCAGGATTTCGAAACCCTGTATATTGGCGGGGCGAGCTGCCATCGTTCGCCGGGCTTTCCGTCGGCCGGTGCCCTCTGATCCGGGTTCCTGTTCGAGCGCTCTGGATCGGAGGCGTACTGGACTGATGGAGTCTGTGGATTGGAGTTTTGTGAGTGGCCCCGTTTCCGAAGTTTTCGGACCACACCGTCCGCCAATTTCGGTAAAGGGGCGCTGCGGGGCACATCTGGTTTTGCGCGATCGCGAAGGAAGTTTAACGGCCGGGGTGACGCGGATCATCCGGGGGTCGGGTCTTAAAGGAACAAGCACGAGGTTGAACGATGAGTGAGATTGGCGAGCGGGTTAAGAAGATCGTGGTCGAACACCTTGGTGTTGAGCCCGAGAAAGTGGTCGACAACGCAAGCTTCATTGACGACCTCGGCGCTGACAGCCTCGACACGGTCGAGCTCGTGATGGCCTTCGAGGAAGAGTTCGGCTGCGAGATTCCGGACGACGCCGCGGAGACGATTCTGACCGTGGGCGACGCCACCAAGTTCCTGGAGAAGAACGCCAAGAGCTGACGCTCAGGCGGGAGTTGCCCCGAAACCGGCCGGTCCGTCACGTGCGGCCGACCGGTTTCTTGCTGTTGGCGGTGTCGTCCTTGCCATTCCTGTCGGCCAGTGGCGCATGATTCGGAAGCGCCGTCATGTACCGAGAAATTGTCGCTCGAAATGACCCGAGGCGCAGCGACTGTCGCCAGCCGATTCCATTGTGCTCAAGGTCGGGTCCGGAGAAACGAACATGAGGCGGGTTGTCGTCACTGGCCTTGGCATGGTTTCGCCGCTCGGCTGTGGTGTGGAAACGACCTGGGAGCGCATCCTTCAAGGCAAGAGCGGCGCTCGCGTGATCGCGACCTTCGACGTCTCTGATCTGCCTGCCAAGGTCGCCTGTCAGGTGCCTCGCGGCGACGGTACCGACGGCACGTTCAATGCCGATCAGTGGATGGAGCCGAAGGACCAGCGCAAGGTCGACGACTTCATCATCTTTGCCATGGCCGCGGCACGTCAGGCGCTCGACGACGCCAATTGGCATCCTGCGACCGAAGAGGACCGCTGCGCCACCGGCACGCTGATCGGTTCCGGCATCGGCGGCCTGTCCGGCATCGCCGACACCGCGATCCTCTTGAAGGAGCGCGGTCCGCGGAAAGTGTCGCCCTTCTTCATTCCCGGTCGGCTGATCAACCTGGCGTCGGGCTATGTCTCGATCGAGCACGGACTGAAGGGCCCCAATCATTCCGTCGTCACAGCCTGTTCGACGGGCGCGCATGCGATCGGCGATGCGAGCCGACTGATTGCGCTTGGCGATGCCGACGTCATGGTGGCGGGCGGAACGGAATCGCCGATCTGCCGGATCGGCATGGCCGGGTTCTGTGCGGCGCGCGCTCTGTCGACCGCCTTCAACGACACTCCCGAGCGGGCCTCGCGTCCCTACGACAAGGATCGCGACGGATTCGTCATGGGCGAGGGCGCCGGCGTCGTCGTGCTCGAGGAATATGAGCACGCCAAGGCCCGTGGGGCCCGCATCTACGCCGAGGTCACCGGCTATGGTCTCTCCGGCGATGCATACCACATCACGTCACCGTCACCGGATGGTGACGGCGGCTTCCGCAGCATGAGC
The DNA here is from genome assembly GCA_049802835.1 of Bradyrhizobium sp. Lineage (GTDB taxonomy): Bacteria > Pseudomonadota > Alphaproteobacteria > Rhizobiales > Xanthobacteraceae > Bradyrhizobium. Next base: position 4,271 of record JBARNF010000663.1, on the reverse strand, counting down.
GCGGCGATGAAGCGCGCCGGAATCAGCGCCGTCGACATCGACTACATCAACGCTCACGGCACTTCCACGCAGGTCGGCGACGAGATCGAGCTCGGCGCCGTCGAACGTCTGCTCGGCAATGCGGCATCGAAGGTCTTGATGTCATCGACCAAATCGTCGATCGGCCATCTGCTGGGGGCGGCAGGGGCGGTCGAAGCGATCTTCTGCATTCTCGCGATTCGCGATAACATCGCGCCGCCGACGATCAATCTGGAGAATCCGTCGGTGAAAACCGCGATCGACCTCGTTCCGCACACGCCGCGCAAGCGTGAGATCAACGTGGTGTTGTCGAACTCGTTCGGTTTCGGAGGCACCAACGCGTCAGTGGTCCTGCGGCGCGTGGTCAACTAGTGAGGAAGGACGGAATACCGCTGCGGCCAATTGCCGTTTCGTCACGCGGATTTCCGACCGCAGCCACACTAGAACCCAAGAGTTCGCGTGTCCTGTCCGGGGCGGCTTGCACTTGCCCGGGCGGGAGCGCACACGTCGTTGCGGCGAGACCCGGCGAAACACCTTTTCGCCGTATTCGATGATAAATCGTTAGGATGGGCGTGGACTTCAGGTCGCTTGCGTGGGGAGCGCACGGCCATGGCGAGAGCGACAGGACTGAAGGTTGCATCGATGAGTGAACGGCCGCCCATCTCGCCCCGTAGTCCGCGCGCAGCGCTCGAGCCTGAACGCGTGCCGCCGCCGCCGCGTCGCTCCGAGCGCGCCCGCAATCCGTTCGTGGTCGTCGGCAATGCGATCATCACCCTGCTGCTGCTCGCGATGATCGGCGCCGGCGCGGCCTATTATTATGGCCGGCAGATCCTCGAAGCGGCTGGACCGCTGCAGGAGGACAAGATCGTCAACATCCCGCAGCGTGCGGGCAAGCGCGACATCGCCGACGTGCTGGCGCGCGAAGGCGTGATCGACGTCAATCCCTGGATCTTCATCGGCGGTGTGTATGCGCTGAAGGCCAGCTCCGACTTGAAGCCCGGCGAATATGCATTCCAGAAGAATGCGTCCCTGCGCGACGTGATCGGTGTGATCGTCGAGGGCAAGGTCGTGCAGCATTCGGTGACGATCCCCGAGGGGCTGACCTCGGAGCAGATCGTGGCCCGCCTGTCGGAGAACGAGATCTTCACCGGCAGCGTTCGCGAGATTCCGCGCGAGGGAACGCTGTTGCCGGAGACCTACAAGTTCCCGCGCGGCACCAGCCGCGACCAGGTCATTCAGCGCATGCAGCAGGCGCAGAAGCGCGTGCTGGCCGAGATCTGGGAGCGGCGCAGCCCCGACGTGCCGGTCAAGACGCCTGAACAACTGGTGACGCTGGCCTCGATCGTGGAGAAGGAAACGGGCAAGCCGGACGAGCGCAGCCGCGTAGCAGCGGTGTTCGTGAACAGGCTGAAGCAGAGGATCAAGCTGCAGTCGGACCCGACCATCATCTATGGCCTGGTCGGCGGCAAGGGAACGCTGGGGCGCCCGATCAAGCGCAGCGAGATCACCCAGCCCTCGCCGTACAACACCTATGTGATCGAGGGATTGCCGCCCGGTCCGATCTCCAATCCCGGTCGGGCGTCGCTGGAAGCGACTGCAACCCCCGCGCGGACACGCGATCTCTATTTCGTCGCCGACGGCAGCGGCGGGCACGCCTTCACCGAGACCTACGACCTGCACCAGAAGAACGTCGCGAAGCTGCGGGCGATGGAGCGGCAGACCCAGAACGACACCATCGAGCCCGAAGAGGCTCCGCCTGCCGTGGCGGGTGGAGCAGTCGATCCGGGGGCCGCGACCGCGATCCCCAGGGCCCCTGCAGGGGCCAAGAAGCCGCCGGCCAATCGTGCCTCGGGCGCCGCTGCGCCGGGCAATGGTGGCCGGCAGGGGGCCGCGCAGCCGAGCCCGCCTGTCGTTCAGCAATAATTTTCCACGCCCGCCGGCCGCACAGAACCGGGCTTAACATTTGGCCAAAAGGCCGTAAGGTTCGCGCACTTTTGGCTGGGCTGAGTCTGTCGCCCGTTCCTGATGTGCCGGAGACATTGACGAAATGGCGCTGTCGAGCATGACCGGCTTTGCCCGCAGTCACGGGGCAAGCGGTCCCTACTCGTTCGAGTGGGAGTTGAAATCGGTCAACGCCAAGGGACTGGACGTCCGGGTGCGGCTGCCGCAGGGCTGGGACGAGGTCGAGGCCTTCGCCAAGAAGCGCGCGTCGGAAGTGCTGTCGCGCGGGACGGTCTATGCCAATCTGACCGTCAAGCGCGCCGAGACCGGCTCTACCGTGCGCATCAACGAGGACGTGCTGGCGGCGATCGTGAAGGTGGCAAGCTCGCTGGCCGGCAGGATCGACGCGGTCGCGCCGAGCATCGACGGCCTGCTCTCCATCAAGGGCGTGATCGAGGTCGTCGAGCAGGAGAGCGACGAGACCGAAGACAAGGCGGCCAAGGAGGCTGCCATCAGCTCGTTCGAGACCGCGCTGAAACATCTGGTCGAGATGCGCCGGCGCGAAGGCGAGACGCTCGGCCAGATCCTGAACCAGCGCGTCAGCGAGATCGAGGCCTTGGCCGGCAGGGCCGAAGCCTCTCCAGGGCGCAAGCCGGACGCCATCAAGGCGCGGCTGGCCGAGCAGGTCGCGGCATTGCTCGACACGTCCGACCGTTTCGATCCCGATCGCCTCGCGCAGGAGGCGCTGTTGATCGCCGCCAAGGCGGATGTTCGCGAGGAGCTCGATCGCATCGCCTCGCACATCGCACAGGCTCGCGAGATGCTCGGCAAGGGCGGGCCGGTCGGCCGCCGGCTCGATTTTCTCGCGCAGGAATTTCACCGCGAGGTCAACACCTGCTGCTCGAAGTCGAACGATATCGAACTCACGAACACGGGGCTCGAAATGAAGACCGTGGTCGAGCAGTTCCGCGAACAGGTTCAGAATCTGGAGTGATCCATGGCGGCTCACGACGGAAGCTTCGATGGGGTCGAGCGGCGCGGCTTGATGTTCGTGCTGTCGTCACCATCCGGTGCGGGCAAGACGACGCTGTCACGCCTGTTGATCGAGCGCATGCCGGGCCTGCGGATGTCGGTGTCGGCGACGACGCGCCCGATGCGGCCCGGTGAGATCGATGGTCGCGACTATCACTTCGTCGATCGCGCGCGGTTCGAGGAGATGGTCAAGCGCCACGAGCTGCTCGAATGGGCCACCGTGTTCGACAATCGCTACGGTACGCCGCGCGCGCCCGTCGAAGCGGCGCTCTCGGCGGGGCAGGACGTGCTGTTCGACATCGACTGGCAGGGCACGCAGCAATTGCGCGAGAAGGCGCGGCAGGACGTCGTCAGCGTATTCATCCTGCCGCCCTCGGCTGCCGATCTCGAAAAGCGTCTGCACACGCGCGCGCAGGACTCCGACGATGTCATTCGCGGGCGCATGAGCCGCGCCAGCCACGAGATGAGCCATTGGGCGGAGTACGATTACATCGTCATCAACCGCAGCGTCGATGACGCGTTTGCCGAAGTGCAGTCGATTCTCAAGGCCGAGCGACTGAAGCGCGAGCGGCGGACCGGGCTGACGACGTTCGTGCGTGAGCTGCAGCGCCAGCTCGGGAGCTGATCCCTCGAGAGCGGATCCCCGCCGCGATCCAGCTCCGCGACTTACGCGCGCCTGCCGAGGCGCGCCAGGATGTCCTGGATCCCATCCAACGATTCGTCGTGCTGAATGTTTCGTGGGCGTGGCCGCAGGGCCGGCGGCCGCGGGATGAAGTCGAGCGGCGGGGAGGCCGGGTCTTCGAAGGGGCCCGGGACGAACAGCGGCCGCTGCTGCTGGGGCGCTTGTACGATCGGCGGCTCGGCCGGAAGCGATGACCGCGACTCCAGAAGACTGATGAGTCGCGCGGCCGGATCGTCCTGCATGAACACGCCGGCCTCCGGCGCTTCCGGTTCGAACCCGTCGCTGTCCTCGTGGGAGGGATCCGCCTCGAACTCGTCTTCCGGCAACGCAAAGCGCGATTGCAGCAGATTGATCAGCGCTGCAGCCGGATCGTCGAGCTCCGTGTCATCGGCGGCAGCATATTCTTGCGGCCTGGCTGCTGGTTCGGCCGCGGCGATCGCATTGCCCTGCTCATAGGCCGGCTGTCGTGCCGCATGGGCGCGAAGCGTCTCGATCAGCGCAGCAGCAGGATCGGCAGCGGGCGCAGCCTGCGCGCGCGTCGCGGCCGGATGGTCGGACGCGACCGGCGCGGCAGCCTGCGCGTTCCGCAGGTGATCGA
>JBARNF010000662.1:0-18902 GCA_049802835.1 Bradyrhizobium sp. | reverse complement strand
TGCCGAACCCGAGCGGGACCAGCTGTTGCCGGCCGGGCCGGTGCCGCCGCCCTGCCAGGAGCAGGCACCGCCCGAGCAGTTGCCGGAGCCACCGAAGGTGGCCGTTCCACGCGGTCCTGTGACGGAGCCGCTGCGCGTCCAGGCATTGGCGTCCACCGCGGCCGCTGCCGAAAGGGCGGCTACGAGCAACAAGGTACCGATGGATGTCTTCATGTCAGTCTCCCGAGCTTGATCCTTCAGGCGATCGTCGCCTGCAGGGGGGGACACTGCGTGTTCGATGTCTCGTCCAGATGCACCGCGGATATCGTTTGGTTGCGGTAATTGGATGTCTTGTCACGGCGTGCAACGGGCGAGCCCGCGGGTTGTCGCCGTCGGCGCACCGACCCAGCTGATCTCGCGGACTACCGCGCGTTCGTCGGCGGGTGCGGCGGCCGTCCCGCGTCGATTTACGCGGGCACCAGCTTACTTACGCCGGCACCACCGGCGGTTCCGACCCGGTCACCACTTGGTCTTCACCGCGGTGTTGACGTTGGTCACCGCATTGGCCGTGCCAGACGTGGCGACCGCCGTGTTGTTGATCAGGGTCAGCAGCTTGTAGTAGTCGACGACCTTGGCGTTGGCGACATACATCACGTCCTTGCTGCGCATCTGGAAGCCCGAGGCCAGCAACATGCCGGAGGGGTCGCGCAGGTTGAGGTGATAGATGGTCGGGATGCGGTCGTAGACGAAACGCGCTGTATCGACCCCCAGCTTCTGCAGGAGCGGACGCTCCTCGTAGCGATACACGAAGACCTCGGCCGGATCCGATTGCTGGTCGTTCAGGCCGCCGGCCTTGCCGATGGCCTGCGCGAGCGTCAGCGTCTCGGTATCGAACGAGATCTCGGAGTTGAAGCCGAAGACGTTCTGGTTGAGTGCGCCGAGCGCCGTGAAGGTCGGCGATTCGCGCGTGATGTAGATCACGTCGTTCGGGCGGATGAAGATGTTCTCGCGCGGATCCTGCACGATGCGGCTCAGCAAGACGCGCACCCGCTTGCCGTCCCGCTGCAGCGTCACGTAGCTTTCGATGGCCTCGTGTTTCGGGCCGCCTGCGCGCGCGATCAAGGCCAGCAGGCGTTCGCCCACGCTGTTGAGGGGCAGGACACCCGGCGTGTTGACGTCGCCGAGAACGCTGACCACGCTCGAATGCTGCTGGTTCAGGCTCACCACGACCTGCGGCTCCAGCGCGCGCTTCTGCAGCCGGAACACGATCTCCTGCTCGATCTCAGGGAGAGTCCGGCCCGCAGCGCTGACGTCGCCCGCGTAGGGCACGCGGATGTTGCCCTTCTGGTCGACCGCCTGCGCGGGCAGATCGACGAAATTGCCGGGACGAGCACCGGCGGCCGTCGGAGGCGTGAACAGGCCGCCAGCGGCGGCCTCGAAAATCGAGACGTTCAGGACGTCGCCAATGCCTGCGACCTGGACCGGCTTGGGCCGCTTGTCCGGAAACACGCCCTGAAACGTGATCAGGTTCGGCTGCGACAGGAAACCGATGGTCTCGGGACTGACGTCCACCAGCGCGTAGGGAAGCGCCGTGGTCGACCTGACGCTGGCCGTGGCGTTGTCATTCACCGCGTCGCTGGTCGGACCCGTCCCGGGCAGCCATGAACAGGCCGGCAGAGCCACCAGGAGCGCCGAGGCCACGAGGGCACGCATGCCCCGGCCGAGCCGATCAAACCGGCTTCGGCGCGACGCGCTGCTGCGGATGCGCGACCCGGCACCGCTGGTCGATCCGTCCGACGCATGCGGATTGATGAAGCCGTTCAAACGCATCCTTGGATACAACAAAAAAGTTTCCCCACGCCGCCCCCTCACGTACGGAGGAAGAACGCATCCCAATCAGTTCCCAACCTATCCGGCGGCTATCCCGGGTGAAAGCGCACGACTGTCCGGCAAGACGGGCTTTTGCCCACCGTGCCAATTAGGTCACAGTCCACCCTCACCAAAGTACCGTCTATCCGGGATGACCCATCGATATCGGCGCACATCCGCGACGAGGCACCGTCCGACAGACCATCCGGGACTATTGGAAACAGAAACCAGTTGAGTATCAGTTATTCGAGTCGCGACCGACCGCTACCCCAAGCGGCCGGCACGGGCGGTAGGATAGGGGAATTCCGACCGTCTTGGCGAACGGCGCGCGATGGCAGCATCCCCTGCGCATGTCGGATCGCGGATCTGCCCGGGCGGTCCGGATGGCTCTGCCCGCGCAGTCCCGCAGAGACCATCCATCGAGGGCGCGTGGGACCCACCGGCCGCGCATCGGTTGTCGAGGGCTGCCGTTCACGGCTATGGTGCCGATATCGCCCGTTCCGGCGCTGAGCGAGGGAGCATTTCGTTGTCGAAGGTCACCAGGATCGCCGCCGTCGCTGCGCTCGTTGCCGCTCTGGCCGGCGCATCGAGCCAGGTCTCGGCGCGGGGCCCGTATCCGCTCACGGAATGCGGCCCTGATCTCAGCCGGCTTTGCCGTCTGCACGGGGCATTCGAAGCCAATCCGTTTCACTACAATCTTGCGATCTATCCGGGATGCATACGGCGTGTTGCCGTCGAGACACCTCGGGGCGTGCGGTATCGCCACGCCGTGGTGTGCGGCGCGCCGGACCGACCGATGGTCTGGTGATCGCGCCGGCCAATTCCGTTCGGCCTCCTCGTCCGTTCGGCCTCGGTGGCCGTGCATCCGCCCGGCCGCAGTGCCGGCTCAGTAATCCATCGTGCCGTCGGCGGCAGTGAATTTAATGAGGGTTGCGGGTGCGGTTTTGTGCAATCTAAAATTAAATAATTTCAAGTCCCTCCGACCCGGCCTCGCCTGTCATAAAAAAGCTCCCCTGAACAAACTAAAGCTTCAATTGTCGCCGACCAAAGGTAGTTAATAAGTCCTTTCGGGGAGCGCGGTAACACGTTACTGCAAGCCGCGACAGACGCCGGAAGTATTTAATTATCTTGTCTCCCAGATGGTAAATTAACTTGTCGCGAGTAGTTAATTTTATCCCGTTCATCAGAACCAAGGGTCGTTGCGAAAGCAATTCGCCGGCCCTTGAGAAAAAATCCCTGAAATCTCGCCAACGAGTGGGGTCCGTCCTTGTGTGACGAATCTGTTGTAGCGTTGAGTGAAGGTAACATGACGGATGTTCGGAGCGGCCTCTTCAATCATGCTGTTCTAAAATCATTGGACAAGATCCGCGCTGCTAAATCGCGTTTCAACCTGCTGACGTCCGGCAACCCGACCCAGGCCACCCTGATGTCGCAGATCGAACTCTGTGACGCTCTCCTCGACGAAATTCGATTGATCAGCAGCAGCCTGGAAAAGCGCGTCGACAATTGCAGTGCGGTCAGTCGGCGCCCGATGGCGACGCGACGCCAACGGGGCGTGTCCCACCAGATCGCGCCGCGCCGCGACATGCATGGCCGCACCAAGCAACGCAAATAGACGACCCTCCGCCTCGGCAGCTGGGGCGACGGCCTTCCCGTCAAGGCCGACCAGGGCAGACGGGCGCAGAACCCGTTGCGTTGCTACCGTCGCCGCCGGCACCGACCAGTGCGATCCCTGACGGCCTTGGGCCGCAACGAAGCGCATTGCGACCCCATGCGGCTGGGTGTCGCCATCACCCCCCGAGATTGTGTTCTTGACGCGGCCACCGGACGTTGCGCGCGAGCTGCGATGATCGCCGGCGCGGCCTGTGGCAGATTCTCCGATGCGCTTCCGTCCCGAGCAGCTCCTGCGATTGCGGCAGGTGAATGGTACAGCCGCGCGAGATTGTGGCATATTCCCGCTGTCGTGCGTATTAAACGCATTCTTGCGATTTTGTGCGACAGCGAAAATATCCCGATCCGGGTTATCGCCATTGGCGCCCGAATAGGTTGTGCCGCGAGCACGCTTTGCAAACGCTCCGCATTCCCCGTCATCTCCGCCCGGCATTAAAATCACGCCATTTTGACGCGATGCTGCCGCTTGAAGCGGGAAAAGGTTGCAGAGGATGTCGCTCTGGGGCTCTTTTTGTGGGCGGAGTGGGGGCGCCGACATGGATCGGAGGCCGAGCGCGAGCGAGCCGGAAATAAGGTTGCGGGTTGCTGTTTTAATGCGTTACAACCATTCCAGGGGCGTGACTCGGGTATAACTCAAATATTCCGTTTTTCCGACGGCGAGCCTCTTGCGGAACGAAATACCGAATTATATGACATTAATTCGGCAGGATAGAGATCACAGATAAAGGTCGCTGTATGTCTACCAAGAAGATTGATTTCGAGGCGATGTCTTTCGACGACCTCTGGTCGCTCCATGAGCAGATCAGCCAGATCTTGGCTGTGAGGATCACGTCTGAGAAGCGCGAGCTCGAACGACGCCTGGCGGTTCTCAACCGGAGCCGGGGCGCGATCGAAGGGACCGACAGCGATAATGCGCCGTCCTATCAAGCGAACGGCAAGGCACGGCGGGCATACCCAAGGGTCCTGCCGAAATATCGCAACCCGCAGACGTCCGAAACTTGGTCCGGCCGCGGCAAGCAACCGCGCTGGCTGGTCGCTGCGATCAAGACCGGGCATCGAATCGAGGAATTCGCGATCAACGGAACTGGCGCCTCGCGAGGTCGTCGTCGCAGAGCATGATGCCGTGCATATCTTCGCAGGCGCCCGGCGTGTCCAGCGAAAAGGCTAGCGCCGCTTGTGTCTGACTTGTTCTCTCCGGATCCAGCAATACTCCCGAGCCCGGTATTCGACTTCGTGCAATGTGCGCACGCTCGGATGGAGTGGCGCCCCGTGATGTCGAGAGCGGCGCTGCCGGTCGTCCGCCGCGATGCACGCTAATACGCGTTGTTGCCGCGGATCAGCTCGATCGGCGTCCTGATCAGGATCGCAATGTCGAGCGACAGGCTCCAATTGTCGATGTACCAAAGGTCGTGCTCGACCCGTTCTTCGATGGAAGTGCGCGTGGGCGTCGGCCCTCTGCAACCGTGCACCTGCGCCCATCCCGTCAAACCCGGCTTGACGCGACGACGAAACGCATAGTTCCGTACGACCTTGTCGAATTCATTGTCGTGGGCCACCGCGTGGGGGCGCGGTCCCACCAGGGACATGGTGCCGTTCAACACGTTGAGCAGTTGTGGAAGCTCGTCGATGCTTGTCCGGCGCAGCAATGCGCCCAGACGCGTGAACCGTCTGTCGCCAAGCTGCGCCTGGATGATCGAAGGGCCGTCCTCGAGCACCGACATCGTACGGAATTTGTAGATCTGGAAGGATCTGCCGTTGAAGCCGCAGCGCTGCTGTCGGAAGAGGATAGGCCCGGGAGAGTCCAGCTTGATTGCGACGGCCACGATGACGAGCAGCGGCAGCAGCGCGGCCAATGCCAGACCGGCCAACACCAGATCCATCAGCCGTTTCGCGGCATGTTCGAGCGGGCTGAGCAGGCCCCGCTGCAGCTCGACGCAAAGCACGTTGCCGAGTTCGCGGTGGGGACGCTTGAATATCTCCGAAGCCGCGCCAATGGGCACGAAGCTGACGGGAAACGGCAGAACTCTCAACTCCGCACCGAGCGCGCGTAGATCGGTCCACGGATGGGGAGCGGCGCCGACCACGATCTCCTCGACATCGGAGCCGCGAACATAGTCGATCACGCTTGCGACGATGCGCTGCCTCTGATCCGGGTCCGAACCAGGCTCGGGCAGAAGGAAGTGGCGCTTGACCCGAAAGCCGGTCGCCGTGAGCACCTGCGTCAGACCGGCATTGTCCTTGCTCGAATCGTCGGTGATCAGGACGATGGTTCGACCGGAAAACCGCTTCTCCGCAAGGCCTTTCGCCAGCAGATATTCGGTGATCCGGCGATGCACGATCAGCCCCGTCAGGCCGAGCATCGCAAACACGACGCTGGTGCCGCGCGATAGTTCGCTACCGATCTTCAGCGCAAATATTGCGCCGGCAAGCACGAGGAAAGCGGTGACCCACGTCAGGCAGGTTGCGCGTATCTGGCGTGACAGGATCAGGAGTTCGGCCGGTCGATACATGCCGCGGATCTTCATCAGCGAGACGAACAAGGCCGAGACGAGAATGGCCAGCCCAAGGGATTTGCTGATGTCGTTCGCGCTTGGATCCTGCAAATGATAGAGCAGGCCGGACGCGACGCTGGTCGCGGTGATCGTGGCAATGTCGGCCGCAATGGCGAACGGCTCGACCGCGGCATAATGGACCGGCCATTTGCGCCCTTCTGCCATGACGGCAGCCGGAATACCGGTCCGATCGAGAGTCTCGGGCTGCTCCACGTAATGCATGGGATATGGCTTGTTCAAAACTCGGTTAAAGACAGCGGCTCTGTCATTTAATCTATAATCAAACATTTAAATTAAACAATTAAAAAATAGGTACGCTTCCACGGAGTAGTTATATACCATGGACTTTGCCGTCTCCCTGCGATGGGATGCGAAGCCCGGTGACATTCGTGTCGTGTAGCTCGATTTCAGCGGATAAATGGCAGGCTACGTTGCTGGCGAGCCAACGCGGACGAAGATCTCCAACGGAAACTCCTGGTCCGGCGCGCATCCCACCGGCCATGCGGCTGATTGATGTCCATTAATCGAATATTTTGCCCTCGACTCCTTGAAAAGATCATTTAAAAATAAATGCCGCTGGCTTAATAAATTAATGCAGCCATTTCCGAGATTATGAATCTGAAGGACGTCGCGCCATGAAGGTTGTACTGTTCTGTGGGGGACTTGGCACCCGGATAAGGGAGTATTCCGAGAGCATTCCCAAGCCCATGATCCCGATCGGGCATCAACCGATCCTGTGGCATGTCATGCAGTATTACAGCCAGTACGGCCACCGCGATTTCGTCCTGTGTCTCGGCTACAAGGCCAATGTCGTGAAGGACTACTTCCTGAACTACAATCAGGCGGCGACGACCGACTGCACGATCTCGCAGTTCGGCAAGAAGGTCGAATTGCTCGGCGAACGTCCGGCGGATTGGCGCGTCTCCCTGGTCGACACCGGCATCTGGCGCAACATCGGTCAGCGCCTGCGGGCGGTTCGTCACCTGGTTCAGGACGAAGAGATATTCCTCGCCAATTACAGCGATGGCCTGACCGACGCGCCGCTGCCCGACATGATCGACCGCTTCAAGCGAAGCGGCAAGATCGGCTGCTTCATCGCGATCCATCCGCCGATCAGTTTCCATCTGGCCGAGTTCGATGCCGACGGCAAGGTCGGCCGTATGGCGGCGAGCAACGATTCCGACATCTGGATCAATGGCGGGTATTTCATCTTCCGAAAGGAGATATTCGACTACATCGAGGAAGGCGACGAACTCGTCGTGCAACCCTTCAAGCGGCTCATCGATCGTGGGGATCTGATGGCCTACCGCTATGAAGGGTTCTGGCGGGCCATGGATACGATCAGGGACCGCCAGGTGCTGGAGGAGATGATCGAGCGGGGTGATACGCCCTGGCATCTCGGGACGAACATCCCGGCGGTGGTGAACGGATGAGGGCCCTGCAGCTCGCGGGCCGCGGAGAGCGGTTATCCGTGTTGTGTCTCGGTGCGCACTCGGACGACATCGAGATCGGGGCAGGGGGCACGCTTCTCACCTGGCTCGACCAGGGCGTTCGCCTCGATGTTCATTGGTGCGTGCTCAGCGGCAACGATGGGCGCGGCATCGAAGCGAGAGCGTCGGCGGATGACTTCCTGGCGGAGGCGGCAGGTCGTACGATCGAGATCAAGACCTTTCGCGACGGCTTCTTCCCGGAGCAGGGCGAGGAGATCAAGGCCTGGTTCGAGGCGCTGAAGGGCAGGATCAATCCCGACGTCATCCTCACCCATCGACGTGACGATGCGCACCAGGATCACCGCCAGGTCAATCGGCTGGTGTGGAATACGTTCCGGGATCATCTCATTCTGGAATATGAGATTCCGAAATGGGACGGCGATTTGGGGCGGCCCAATTTCTACATGCCCGTTTCCGAATTCGTCATGAAGCGCAAGGTCGCGCTGCTGATGTCGCATTTCGGCAGCCAGCGCTCCAAGCAGTGGTTCGACCCGGAGACGTTCATGGGTCTGGCGCGACTGCGCGGGATGGAATGCCGCGCCGCCGAGCGCTACGCCGAGGCTTTCGTCGCGCGCAAGCTCTCACTCGGGTGATTTGTCGCTTTTGAAGGCGCGAGCCGGTGCGTCCCGCGCCGCCCGTCCCCGACCGTGGATGGGATCACTGCCTCCTGCGCCGCCGAACGATGCGCGGCGGGCGTCCACGGTGAATGTTGTTCGCGAGGTCCTCATCGCCTCGCCATGCGCGAAGCTTCGAAGCTTCGCGTCAATATCGGGCAGGCGTCCCGTGCGCCGCGTCAGCCCGTCGCCCTTTTCGGCAGGTCGATGGTTTCGTCCGCCGGCGGGCGTCCGGTCGCGGTGGCCGGCACCTTCTCCAGCCACACTTCGCGCCACCAGGCAAAGATGCCTCGCGGGCAGAACAATCGGTTTTCGCTGTAACGCGACTGGCAGTAGACGCCATCGAGAATGACCGCGGGCGTCTTCATCCGCCTGATGTAGCCGGTTCGCTCGTCGATGAATTTCTCGACCCGGGTTCGGACCCGGAACACCTTGCCGCAGTAGGGCACCATCTCGGCGTCGAAGCCCATGCCGCGATTGTTGGTCTGCTTGTCGATGGTTGCGAGGATGTCCTTGTGCGGGCGTACGCGAACCATGTCGCCCGGCTGCAGCCCGAGGTGAGCGATCGGCGCGTCCTTGTCGGTTGCGAGGTCTCCCCGTCGCCTCGGAAACGGAATGCCGCCCCACAGCGACTGGAAGCGGTCGTAGATCCAGCGCGCTGGCCGCCCGAGCCGGGGGCGGCGCGCCATCGTGGTGCCGACATAGGCGAAGTAGAGAAGGCTCTTCAACATCCTGCCCGGGGAAATATTGCCGGACGTGATGTCTTCGGCGTATTGCCGCGCGTCCCACCATTTGAGCGGCTGTGTGTAGCTCGGCAGCTCGGTCGCCTGGCAGGCGTATCTGATGCCCTTTCCGGCCACCTGATCCGGCGACTTGGTCGCATCCCATACGGCACGCGCGGAGCATCCGTGGGAGCCCTGACGAGCGCGGTCGTGGTCGACCGACGCCGATTGGGCCGGATCGACCGGCGACAGCCAGGCCTCCTTCCAGAAGATCAGGCAGGCCGCCTGACAGCCTCCATAGGCCTCGCCGTCGCAGCGCAGCTCGAGATGCACAGCGTTCGGGAGCCGGCGCCCGAGCCACTCGCCGGTGTTGTATCCGGTCACCGTATCGCAGGTCTTGTGCGCGCGCTTGTAGACCTGGAATCGCTGGCCGCACCATTTGAACATCTGCGGCATGAACGGCAGACCTTCGAGGCGGCCATTCGCATCGAGCGTCGCCAGAATGTCTTCCTTGCTGCGTACTTCAACCCAATCGCCGGCAGATAGTGTCATGCTCTGTCTCTCAATTCCTGAACCAATCGTTCGTCACGACGGAGCCGCGTCCCGTAAAGCGGAGCGCTCCAAAATCTGCGAAGTCCAATTTAAAGCTGACGAGATTTGCGGTTCCGGTGAGGCTAATTCGTGGCGGATCATTTAATTTGCGGAATATAATCAAATCCGGGGCGCGGCCGCCACCGGTCGGACGGTATGAGGATCGGGCCGCTGCCGTGGATCACCTTGCTCGGGGCGCCGTCGCGTGCTTCTGCAGCGCGCGACCGGGGCCGGTCGCACAGATTCACTGGACGACGGTGTGAATAATAAAATATAATTGGTCAGATCGGATTTAATTCTGTTTTTGATTGGCGGCATAGAGGGTGGCCATTTTGAAGATACTCATCACCGGGAACATGGGTTATGTCGGCCCGGAGGTCGCGAAACATCTGCGTGCGCGCCGGCCCGATGCCACGTTGCACGGCTTCGACAATGCCTATTTTGCACATTGTCTGACCGGCGCCCCGGTTCTTCCCGAACGCTCGCTCGACGCGCAGTTCTATGGCGACGTCCGCGACATGTCGCTGGACCTGCGCGGCTATGATGCCGTCGTCCAGCTGGCGGCGATCTCGAACGATCCGATGGGCAATCGCTTCCAGGATGTGACGCTGGACATCAACCAGAATACGACCGTGTCGCTCGGCAGGGCGGCTGCTGCCGCGGGCGTGAAGAACTTCATCTTCGCGTCGAGTTGCAGCGTCTATGGTATCGCCGACGGGCCGCCGCGCAAGGAAGGCGACACCCTCAATCCCATCACCGCCTATGCGAAGTCGAAGATCGGGTCGGAGCAGGAGCTCGCTGCCATCGGCACGGACATGACCATCACCTGTCTGCGCTTTGCGACGGCCTGCGGCATGTCGGATCGGTTGAGGCTCGACCTCGTCCTCAACGACTTCGTAGCCTGCGCGCTCAGCCGTCGGCAGATCAGCGTGCTCTCCGACGGCACGCCCTGGCGGCCGCTGATCGACGTTGCCGACATGGCTCGGGCGATCGACTGGGCCGTCGACCGGCCGGCTGATACGGGAGGCCGCTTCCTGACCATCAACGCCGGTTCGGACGACCGCAACTACCAGGTCAGGGACCTGGCCAATGCGGTGGCCGCGAGAGTGCCGGGGACCGGCGTGTCCATCAACACGTCCGCGCCGGTCGACAGCCGGTCCTACAAGGTCGATTTCGGCCTGTACCGGGCGCTGGCGCCCGGGCACCAGCCGAAGGTGACGCTGGAGCAGTCGATCCAGAACCTGGTCGAGGGCCTGAAGCGGATGAACTTCAACGATGCCGAATTTCGTTCATCCGATCTGATCCGCCTCAAGGTCCTGCAGGACCACATGGAGGCAGGCAGGATCAACGACAGGCTCGAATGGACCTGATGCCGTCCGGCGCCCAGAGCAGGACTTTACTTCGCCAGACCCTACAGTGACGGAGAAACCATGGAACTGAGCCTCCCCGCGGCCGTAGAGACCGCGCCCAAGTGCCGGCATTGCGGCGATGATCTGACGCTCAAGCTGATCGATCTCGGCGCCTCGCCGGTTGCCAACGATTATGTTGATCCCGCCAACTACACGAAGGCGGAGCCGTTCTATCCGCTGGAGACCTTCGTCTGCCGGGGCTGCCGTCTGGCGCAGACCCGCGACCTCCTGGCCGCGTCCGATATCTTTCGCGCCGATTACGCCTATTTCTCCTCGCACTCGACGTCATGGCTCGAGCACGCGCGGACATATGTCCAGACCATGGTCGATCGCTTCAAGCTCGGCCCGGCCTCGCGTCACGTCGAAATTGCCTCGAATGACGGATACCTGCTGCAATATTCGATCGCAAAGGGGATCCGCTGCCTGGGCGTCGAGCCCTGTGAGAGCGTTGCCCTGGCGGCGCGTGACAGGGGCATCGACACCCGTGTCGAGTTCTTCGGCCGTACTTATGCGACCATCCTTCGTCAAGAAGGCTGGTCGGCTGACCTCGTCACCGCGAACAACGTGCTCGCTCACGTTCCCGATATCAACGACTTCGTCGGCGGAGTGAAGATCCTGCTGGCCCCCGAGGGGGTCGCAACCTTCGAGGTGCAGCATCTTCTGACCCTGATGCAGCGGCATCAGTTCGATACCATCTATCACGAGCATTTTTCCTACCTGTCGCTGATCGCGGGGCTGCGGATCTTCGCCAGGGCCGGCCTGCGCGTGTTCGACGTCGAGCTTCCCGAAACCCACGGCGGCTCGATCCGCTTCTTCGTCTGCCATCAGCAGGCCTCGCATTCGGAGAGCCCGAACGTCGCCGACGTTCTGGCGCGGGAGCGGGCCTACGGCCTGCATGACGACGCGATCTACGTCGCCTGGAACGAGCAGGTCAAAGAGACCAAGCGGGCGCTGCTCGAGCTCCTGACGGCGCTCAAGCGCGACGGCAAGAAGATCGTCGGCTACGGCGCTCCGGCCAAGGGAGTCACGCTGCTCAACTACTGCGGAGTGAGGACTGATTTTCTCGATTTCACCGTCGATCGCGCGCCGTCCAAGCAGGGGCGCTATATGCCTGGCGTCCGCATTCCGATCCTGCCGCCTGAGGCGATCTTCGAGGCCAGGCCGGACTATGTCCTGATCCTGCCGTGGAACATCAAGAACGAGATCAAGGCGCAGATGGCCGATATCCGCAACTGGGGCGGTCGCTTCATCGTACCAGTGCCCAAGGCGACCATCGAGGAGTAGGCGACGTCGGCCCTTGCCGGCGCGTGGCCTTTTTGGGTTTACGAGGCCGCCTCGCAAAGGCGGCCATGGTCAATTCAGCGGCTTTGCCGGCGTGTTGCGTGAAAGAGTTTTCAACCATGAGGTTTGTGCAACTGGGACGATCGGATGCGCGGCTGATCGAGCTCAACGTTCGCTCCGATGACCGCGGCAGCTTCACGCGGACCTGGTGCGCAAAAACCTTTGCGAATGAGGGACTCGATTTCCAGCCGGTTCAGGGCAACAGCTCGGTGACTCGTATCCGCGGCAGCGTGCGGGGCATGCATTTTCAGCGCGCCCCCAAGGCCGACGCCAAGGTCGTCCGCTGCACGGCCGGGCTGATCCATGACGTCATCGTCGATATCCGGCCGCACTCGCCGACGCGCGGTGAGGTCTACGCCTGCGAACTCGGGCCATCGACCGCAAGGATGCTCTACATTCCCGCAGGATTCGCCCACGGCTTCCAGACGCTGAGCGATGATGTGACGGTCGAGTACCTGATGGGCATCGAGTATGCCGAAGACCTGTCGGACGGCTTCCGGCATGACGACCCGATGATCGGCATCAAATGGCCCGAGCCCGTGACGGTGTTGTCGGCGAAGGATGCCGTTTGGCCATTGCTTGCGGAACGGCCGCTGTGGTGAGCCGGCGCGTGCAGATGTCCCTGACGTCAGATCGTCCCGCCTCGGATCGCAGGCCCGGCATCGACCTTCATGCGATGGTCGGTGAGATGTATCCGATCAACCGGAGCCTCACCGGAGCCGGCGTTCGCCAGACGCTCGCGATCGTCGCTCGCCATCTCGATCTCGTCGTCCATGAAGTCGCGACGGGAACGCCAGTGCTCGACTGGCATGTGCCGATGGAGTGGAACATCCGCGGTGGTACGATCAGGACGCTCGACGGCCAATGCGTCGTCGATTTCGCCAAGCACAATCTGCACGTGATGGGATACAGCAAGCCGGTCCACGGCGTGCTCAGTCGTGCCGAGCTGGCCCGGCACGTCCACACCTTGCCCGACCAGCCTGACCTCATACCGTACCGGACCGGCTACTATGCCGACGATTGGGGCTTCTGCCTGCCGGACCGGCTCTGGCAGACGATGACCGACGAGTCGTATCAGGTCGATATCGACAGCGATCTCTCGACCGGCGCGATGACCTATGGCGAGTTCTTCATTCCAGGCGAGACGCAGGACGAGGTTCTGATCACTTGCCACGTCTGCCATCCCAGTCTTGCCAATGACAACCTTTCGGGAATTGCGGTCGCCACGGCGCTGGCGATGCGGCGGGCGAAGCGCAGAGGGCGGCTCGGGTTTCGCTTCCTGTTCCTGCCGGCCACGATCGGCGCCATCACCTGGCTCGCGCGCAACGAGGCGATGCTCGATCGCGTGGTGCATGGGCTTGTTCTGACCTGCCTCGGAGACGGTGGTCCGTTCCATTACAAGCAGAGCCGCCGAGAGGATGCAGTCATTGATCGCGCCGTCGCGCATGTCCTCGCGCAGGCCGGTGTGCCGCATCAGATCATGCCGTTCAACCCTTATGGCTATGACGAGCGTCAGTTGTGTTCGCCCGGCTTCGACCTTCCGGTCGGCTGCTTCATGCGCGGCGTTCACGGCAGGTTTCCCGAATATCACACCTCGGCGGACAACCTCGATTTTGTAAGGCCCGAGGCGCTCGACGGCTCATACGCGGTTCTGGATACGCTGCTGGATCTCCTCGATGGCAACCGCACCTATCGGCGCGTCGACGGGCGTGGCGAGCCGCAGCTCGGCCGGCGCGGGCTCTACCGGGCGATTGCGGGACAACGCGACGCCGGCGGTGCCACCCAGATGGACCTGTTGTGGCTTCTCAATCTCGCCGACGGCCGGCACAGCCTTCTCGATATGGCGATCCGCGCCAATGTGCCGTTCGCGCGGCTCGAGGCAGCCGCACGGCTGGCCCTCGACGCAGAGCTGGTTCGTCCTGTCGTTGGACCATGCGCTGAAATGCCGCCGCTCGAGCTCAGCTCCTGGAGCGCACTGCCAGACGTGGAGCAAGGATGAGGGAGGTCTCGATGGTCAGCCCCCCGGCTAAGCCCCGCGTGCTGGTGTTTTCGCTCAGGAACATCTTCGGCAGGGCTCTCAACCGCTGCCCGCACTACGAGTTCGAAGACATCATCTGCGAGATCGATTCCGCCGAGCTGCTGGCGCCCACGGTCGATCCCGCGAGCCGGCGTGCGAGCGTCGCTACCCGCCTCGGCTACCACGCGCCGCTGGCGCTGAACCCCGGCATCCCGAAAACGCAGGCCAAGGGGCCTTACGATCTCCTGTTCACGATCTGCGGCTTTCCGCAGGATCTGATCATGTTCAATGCGATCAGCAACCTCAGAGACGTCTGCAAGACGTCGGTCTGCCTGCTGGACGAGCTCTGGGCCAGGGATATCCACAAGCATCGTCACTTCCTGCCCATTCTGGCCAAGTTCGATGTCGTGATGCAGTACCACAGTCAGACCGTGAAGCCGCTGAGCGACCTGATCGGTCCGCGCTGCAGGTACCTCGCGCCGGGCGTGGATGCGACGTTGTTCTGTCCCTATCCCGATCCGCCGGAGCGGGTCATCGACGTCTACAGCATGGGACGCCGGCCCAAGCTGACCCACCAGAAGCTTCTCTCCATGGCCCGGGACAGCGGCCTTTTCTATGTCCATGACACGATCGGCGGCAGCCAGGCGATCGACTCCCGCGAGCACCGGGCGCAGATCGCGAACCTGGCCAAGCGGAGCCGATATTTTCTGGTCAATCCCGGGAAATTCGACAGTCCCGAAGAGACGGGACATCAGGTCGAGTTTGGCTATCGCTATTTCGAAGGCGCGGCATCGGGGGCCATCATGCTCGGCGAGCGCCCGAACAACGAAGTCTTTCCGAAGCTGTTCGATTGGCCGGACGCCGTTATCCAGGTGCCACCGGACTCCGATGAGATCGACCGCGTCATCAGGGAGCTCGACCGTGATCCGGAACGCCAGGACCGGATACGACGAACCGGGGTCGCGCAAGCCTTGATGCGGCATGATTGGGCGTATCGGTGGGAGGCGATCCTCGACGCCGCAGGTCTGCAGCCGTTGCCGGGCCTCGCCGTACGGAAAGGGCGTCTCAAGACGCTCGCCGAGACGGCGTCGGGCCATTCACCGATGTCGTCCCCGGCGGAGTTCGATTTAATTGGCTCGTGAATAATGTGGCGTCGAACAATTTAATCCTTGTCGTCGCCATAAAGTAAAGTCATCGGTCTGCTATTGCGCCGCAAGCGCTTGCCGGCGCCGATTTTCGCGATGGCTCCATTTTTACAGCTGGATGTTTCATGCCCCTGACGGACTTGACCGGATCGCGAAATGCCTTCCGAAGGCCAGCCTTGATATTTGGAGGCCATTGACCGGACATGTCGGAAGCCGTCGCAGCCTATTTCGAAGACCACAAGGAATCGAAGGATCTCGGGCGTC
The DNA here is from genome assembly GCA_049802835.1 of Bradyrhizobium sp. Lineage (GTDB taxonomy): Bacteria > Pseudomonadota > Alphaproteobacteria > Rhizobiales > Xanthobacteraceae > Bradyrhizobium. The sequence goes on along the minus strand of JBARNF010000662.1, from coordinate 3,238 downwards.
GCGCGCTACGCGGCGGCATCGTCTCCATCATCATTCAGTATGGCAATGCCGTGCTCCAGATCGCCGCCGCCATCGTGCTGGCGCGGCTGCTTGCGCCTGAGGATTTCGGGCTCGTTGCCATCATCACGGTTCTGACGAGCTTCGCACCCTTGCTGATCGACTTTGGTCTGCTCGACGCGACCGCGCAGAGAAGCAGGATCACGCCGGCCCAGGTCAGCGGTCTTTTCTGGGTCAGCACCGGCATCGGAGCGGCGGTCGCGGTCATCGTCGCCGCCTGCAGCCCGCTGATCGCGTGGGCGTATGACGAGCCCCGGCTGCAGCCCATCGCGCTCTGCGTCGCGATCACTTTCGTGCTGTCGGGGCTGACAAATCAGCATATGGCGCTGTTACGGCGCACGATGCAGTTCGGCCGCATCGGACGGATCCAGCTGCTCGGCACACTCGCTGGAACTGTCGTGGCGATCGTCGCCGCGGTCGCCGGATACGGCTATTGGGCGCTGGTCCTTCGCCCCATCGTGAGCTCGTTCTGCATCGTCGCTGCAGCGTGGTCGGCCTGCCGTTGGCGGCCCGGTGCGCCGGTATTCGACGACGAGGTGCGATCGATGGTCCGGTTCGGGCTCCACGTGGTCGGCTTCACCGTTGCCTATACGCTGTCGAGGACGGTGGACCGGATCGCGCTGGGCTTGTTCTATCGGCCGGACCAGGTCGGCTTCTACCAGAACGCGATGAACCTGTATGAGAACTCGATCTATTCGGCGCTCAATCAGATGCACGCCGTCGGCAGTGCCGCGCTCAGCAAGCTGCAGTCCAACCCGAATGCCCTGCGGCAGAAATACGAAGCCGCGCTGTCGCTGCTGGCTTTCTTCGTCATGCCGGTCGCGGCAATCCTGTCCGTGACGGCTGAGGATCTGACCGTCATCCTTCTCGGGCAGAAATGGCAGGCTTCAGGTGCGTTGCTGAGCATCATTGCCTTGCGTGGCATTTCCCATGTCGTCGAAGGCTCGCAGGGCTGGCTGCATTTGTCGCTCGGGAGAGCGGACCGCTGGCAGACATGGGGCATCGTTTCGCTCGTCGTGCAGGGCGCAGCCGTGTTCGCCGGCCTGCCGTTTGGACCGGTGGGCGTTGCCTGGGGCGTGGTGATCGGATGCTCGCTGATCGCCTTGCCGTCGGTCGTCTATGCGGGGCGTCCGATCGGCATCGGCACCGAGCTCGTGATCCGTGCCGTCGGACCGCAGACCATCGGTGCCGTCGTGACCGCGGCGGCCGGCTGGTGGCTGCAGGCCACGCTTCTCGCCGGCCACTCCGGTCTACCCCGCATGATCCTGTCGGGGTGCTTCTGCGCCTGCATTTACCTCGCTGTCGTCGTCGGCCTGTTCCGGCGTTGGGAGCCGCTCAGGATCGCCGGTACGATTGTCCAGGAATTCGTCGGCAAGCGGTAATCGAGCAGTCGAGCGGGAGAAGAAAAACGAGATCTGGCCGTCTCGATTATCTGTCGCCGAAATTAAATTTGGTATATAATCATTGCGTAAATTAATAGATTTAAAATGATCATGGGCCACGACAACTCAGCCTCGGATGTAATGGACCTCGCGCTCCCGCTTCCGGCTCAGCACGATGCCGGGCGGGCCAGGGCCGGAGCTGTGACCCCGCAGCGTCTCAGCATCCTCTGCGTCTCGCATATGCCCGCAAGCCCGCCGCGCTTCGGGGCACAGGCGCGCATGCATGGGCTGATGACGCAGCTTGCGCGGCGCCACGATCTCACGGCGGTGATGCTGGTGGACGACACGTTCGACCTCGACGAGTGCCGCCGGGCCATGCAGATCTATTGTCGGGACGTGGTGCTGGTTCGCAATTCCGATGGCCGTGATGGTCTGGCAAAGCGTCTCCTGCAGCTGCGCTCGCTGGTTTCGGCCAGGAGCTTCGACAGGCTGCGCGTGGCGCTGCCGGAGTTGCAGGAGGTGCTGGATCGGTTGCTGCGTGTGAGGCGGTTCGATCTCGTCAATCTGGAATTTCCTTATCTGGGCCACTACAGGTTTCGTCAGGCCCCGGCCGGAGAGAAGCCGCCGCGGCTGATCGTGGATTCGCACGAGATCGCCTACGATCTGGCGCGGCAGTTCGCTGCCACTGGCGCAAGCCTGGGCCGCCGGCTCTATGCCGGGGCGAACTGGCGCAAGCTGAGACGCGAGGAACTGGCGGCCTATCGTGATGCCGACGGCGTCTATCTCTGCAGCACCGACGACGAGAGGCGTCTGCACGACGACGTTCCTCGCGCCCGCACGGCGGTCATTCCCAATGCGGCCGATGTCGATTTCTACCAGCCGCGCAGCACGGATCCGGCGCCGGACGGCCGCACGATCGTGTATTTCGGGCTGCTGTCGACGGTCCCGAACATCGATGCCGTCACGCATTTCATTCAGGACATCTGGCCGCGCATCGCCGAGACCAATCCGGACGCGCGCTGCAAGATCATCGGCGGCCGGCCGCCGCCGTCGCTGCAGGCGTTGGCGGGGCCGCGTGTCGAGCTGACCGGCTTCGTGCCGGACCTGCGGCCGCATCTCGCCTCGGCTGCAGCCGTTGTCGTGCCGCTGCGGCTCGGCGGCGGCACGCGGCTGAAGATCGTCGAGGCCATGGCGATGGGCAAGGCGATCGTCTCCACCAGTCTGGGCGCGGAGGGGATCGAGGCCGTATCCGGGCGCGACATCCTGATCGCGGACGAGCCCGTGGCCTTTGCGGATGCCGTCAACGGGCTGCTTGCCGAGCCGAGCCATGCCGCGCACATCGGTGGGGCTGCGCGGCAGGTGGCCGTGGAGAAATACGCCTGGAGCGCCGCGGCAGAGGCGCTGGAAGGTTTCTACCGGCAGATCCTGGAGACCAGTCCGTCATGAAGGCCGCGCTCATCGGGGCTGGGCAGATCGCCCGCCAGCATCTGGCCTGTCTCAACACCCTGCCGGGAGTCGAACTGGTGGCGATCTGCGATCTGTCGCCGGCCACGGCGGAGGCGGCCGCGGAGCGCTATGCCATCCCGTTCTGGTTCACCGATCACCGTGCGATGCTGGAGCAGGTGCGTCCTGACGTCGTGCATGTCACCACGCCGCCGACATCGCATTTCCGGCTGGGCATGGATGCGCTTGATGCCGGCGCGCATGTGATCGTGGAGAAGCCGGCGACCTCGACCTTCGAAGAGCTCGAGACCTTGACCCGGCGTGCCAAGGAGAAGGGCCGCCATGTCGTCGAGGAC
>JBARNF010000661.1:0-2149 GCA_049802835.1 Bradyrhizobium sp. | reverse complement strand
CTGCAGGTTGGTGCGGTCGGCGGAGTCGAGCAGTTCGAGGTTGCGGCTGATGGCGTCCGGCACATCGCGGGCATCGGCCGCGCGGGCGTATGCGGCGTTGACGTAGGTGAGCCCGCCATTGGCCTGCCGCGCCCAGATCGGCCACGGCAACGCGGCAGCCAGCGCGCGCAGCGACTCGGTTTCCTCGCCGAGTGCCCTGAACCTGATCTGCGTCTCGGCGAGGTCGCGCCGCAGGCCGGACAATTCACGGATGCGCACGATGGCCTGGCCGCCGATGGCGCGGCCCATGGCTTCGATCGCGTGGCCGTGCGACGTCGTGAGATTGACGCTGAAGCTTTCGCCGATCTCGCGCAGTGCACCGACGGCGCGATCGAGCTGCAGCGCCGGTTCCGGCGGCAGCCAGGCGCCGAAAGCGAGAACGCGTTGCGGCTGATCCGCTGGCACCAGCATCGACGTATCGCCGGAGATCTGCGGGCGATGGCCACCGGCGGGCCACGCAATCAGGATCTGCGGCTCGGCGAATAGCAGCGCGCGGTAACGATCAGCCTGCAATTGCAGCTCGGCGACATCGGCGCGCAGCTTCGCTTCTTTCCGCGCGGCGCGAACGCGCGCGCGCACCAATGCGATGGCGGCGACCACGGAGAAGCCGAGCAGGGCCAGCATCGCCGTGACCTCGGCGACGTCCTGACGACTCAATTCGAACAGAGTTACGATCGCATCCGCCGGCACGCCGTCGCCTGCGAAGCCCGGTGGGGCCGGTGCAAGCGCGGTCGCAGCGAGACCCAACAGGCCCTTGCGCGCGAGTGACGTGCACGACAGCAGCGTCTGACGCATCACCACGATCACGCCCGACATTTTTGCCCCAAACCGCACGAAGTTCCGCGCCGCGCCGATCGCATCGACCGCGCCGTTTCGCGAATCAATCAACAATAACCGCTTCGGGACTCAAGCGGTAAGAGTCCAGACCGTGAACGGTGGTTGCGCACGAGGAAAATGCGTCCGCCGATCGGCGCTTTCGAGTCGGAACAGTGGCGAGCCCGTGTTTCAACGGCCCGTCGAACCGAAGCCGCCGCTGCCGCGCGCCGTGGCCGACAGCGTTGCGGCGGCACGGAGCTCCGCGCGCACGACGGTACCGATCACCATCTGCGCGATGCGCTCGCCGCGGCGAATGGTGAACGGTTCCTGGCCGTGATTGATCAGCAGCACGCAGATCTCGCCGCGATAATCTGCATCCACCGTGCCGGGTGAATTCAGCACCGTCACGCCGTGACGCGCGGCGAGCCCGGAGCGCGGCCGCACCTGCGCCTCGAAACCATCGGGCAGTGCGATCGAGAGTCCCGTCGGCACCATCGCGTGGTGACCTGCTGCGAGCACGAGCGGCGCGTCGGCAGGAACCGCGGCGAGCAGATCGAGGCCTGCTGCATGCGCGGTCTGATACGCCGGCAGCGGCAGCCCTTCGCCATGGGGCAGGATCTGAATGTCGACGGTGATGCTGTTCGTCACGCGGAAGGTCCCATCGTCTTGGTCAATTCCTCGGCGATCTCGACAACCAGAGCGGTCGCGACCTCGTCCTTGGTCATGATCGGCCACGACGCGACATGGACGCCATCGGCATCGCGCGTCAAGAGATGTACGGTGTTGCGGTCGCCGCCCATCACGCCGGTCGCCGGCGAGACGTCATTGGCGACGATCCAGTCGCAGCCCTTGCGCAGGAACTTCGCTTTCGCATTCTCGATCAGACGCTCGGTCTCGGCGGCGAAGCCGATCACGAGCCGCGGGCGCTTCTCGGTCAGCTTGGCGATGGTGGCGAGAATGTCGGGATTCTCGACCAGCTGCAGCGGCGGAATCGCCTTGTTCGTCTTCTTCAGCTTCTGGCCGCCTTCGTTGGCGACACGCCAGTCGGCTACGGCCGCGGCGAAGATCGCGACGTCGGCGGGCAGCTCGGCCTCGACGGCCTCCAGCATCTGCCGCGCCGATTCGACATGCGTGACCCGGACGCCTTTGGGATCGGTGAGCTCGACCGGCCCCGCGATCAGCCGCACGTCGGCGCCGGCGGCCTGCGCCGCGGCAGCAATGGCAAAGCCCTGCTTGCCGGAGGAGCGGTTGGCGATATAGCGCACCGGATCGATCGGCTCGTGCGTCGGCCCCG
>JBARNF010000660.1:0-10081 GCA_049802835.1 Bradyrhizobium sp. | reverse complement strand
AAGCAGCAGGCCGAGCTGGGCAAGAATCCCGCCGACGAACTTCTCCTCAAGACGCGGTTGATCCCGGATCCCCGGCGGATCCGCCTGCGGGTCTACCAGACGAATTCGACCCACAAATCGATGTCGGCGCTGCGTCAAGGCTCCATGCTGCTCGTCAAGGACGTCGAGTTCCATACCGTCGAGGCGCAGTTCCACGAGGCTGTCTTCACGCACGCCTCGACCAGCCCAAATCAGCAACTGATTGCCAGCCTCGATGTGGCGCGGCGGCAAATGGAGCTCGAAGGCTATGGCTTGGTGAACAATGCGATGGAGATCGCACTCGCCATTCGTCAGGCGGTCAACAACAATCCGCTCATCTCCAAGTACTTCCGGATTCTCGGCGCGGACGCCATGGTGCCGGCACAGTATCGTCAGACCGGCTTCATCGACTATCTGGCGCCCGGCAGCAATTGGGCTGTCGCCTGGAAGAGCCTCCAGGATGATGAATTCTGTCTCGATCCGACCCGCATGACCTTGGTGTGCGGCACCGCAGGATTCGATGGCACGCAGTTCAAGGGCATCCTGGCCAATCAGTACGGCATCCAGGTCAACAAGACGTCCCGCAATTCAGTTCTATTCCAGTCCAACATCAACAACACGCGCAGCGACGTCGCGCATCTGGTGCGCGTGCTCGCCGAGATCGCGGGCGAGGTCGATCGGGGCCTGACGCAAGGCGGCGCCAATGCCAGGAAGACCTTCGAATCGCGCGTCAAGAGCCTGATGACCGACGTGCCCGACCTGCCGAACTTCTCGCATTTTCACCAGAGCTTCCGTGGCGATGCCGGGACCAAGACCAACGAGGGCGACATCCGCGGCGGCTTCTACTCCGCCTATGACGCCGCCGGCTGCGAGTACATCCGGCTGGCGGATCCGGAGATCGACCGCCGGTTGAAGGCTGGTCCCGATCTTGTCTCCGCCAACTTCGTCATCCCGTACCCGCCTGGCTTCCCGATCATGGTGCCTGGACAGGTGATTACCCAGGAGACCATCGATTTCATGCGTAAGCTCGATGTGAAGGAGATCCATGGCTATGACGCCAAGGAAGGCTTGAAGCTGGTACGCGCCGAAGCTCTCGCGAAGATCGGTCGGCCGAAGCCTGGCGTGACTTTGAAGCTCAAGGCAGCGTCATAACGGAGAGACGAACATGCAAAGCTTCTTCACATTCCTGCAGCACAATCCGTATCTGCTGCTGTTTTTCGTCGTCGGCATGGCCGTCTGGATTGGGCGGGCCAGCATCAAGGGCTACGGTCTCGGCATGGTCGCCGGCGCCATCGTAGTCGGCGCGGGGCTGTCGGTGTGGGCATCGATCTACGGAGTCAAGCTCGAGCTCAACACGTTCGCCAAGAGCCTGTTCTACTACCTCTTCATGTACGGGGTCGGCTTGCGCGTCGGACCGTCGTTCATCAACAGCTTGAGGGGCGACGGGTTGAAGTTCTGCATCCTGGCACTCGTGTCGAGCGTGCTCGGCCTAGCACTCGTGGTTCTCTTTTCAAGGCTCTTCGCGCTCCCGATCGGAGCTGCAGGAGGCATGTTGGCCGGATCGCAGACGATGTCGGCCGCAATCGGCTCGGCGGAGCAGGCGATCACCTCGGGCGTCGTCAAGCTGCCCGAGGGCATGAAGCCGGAGGATGCGTCCGGCATGATCGCACTGTCCTACGGCATTACTTACATCTGGGGTACGGTCGGCATCATCCTGATCTGCAAGTACCTGCCACGCTGGTGGGGTGTCGACGCCAAGACGGCGGCAAAGCAGTACGAGGAGAAGTTCGGGGTCAAAGATCTCGAAGGTGGTGGGCTCACCGGATTCAGGCAGTTCGGCCTGCGTGCCTACCGGCTGGACAATCCAGCGCAGGTCGGGACGAGCATCGCCAAGTTTCGCGCGACCAATCCGGAGTACCGGGTCGTCAACGTGGTGCGCAATGGCGAGCCCCTGGGAGCCGATCATGATCTCGTGCTGCAAATGGGGGATGTCGTTGCCCTCGGCGGCGCGACCGAGCGTCTGACCGACAAAATGGGCCTGATCGGGCCCGAGGTTGCGGATGCCAAGGCGCTCGGCGTTCCCCTGGACCAGGCCGACATCCTCGTCACCAACAAGGACATGGTGGGCCGCACGTTCGAATCCTTCCGTGACACGGCGTTGGCCGGCCAGTTGCAGGTCACCAAGGTCGAACGTGGTGGCGTTCCATTCCCGGCCGGTCTCAAGACCGAGCTGCAGCGGATGGACATCATCTCGGTTGTCGGCCTGAAGTCGGCCGTCAACGAGCTTGGTGAGATGTGGGGGCGCATCGCCCGAACCAACACGTCGACCGATCTGCTGACGCTCGCGGCCGGTATGATCCTCGGCTTCCTGATCGGCATGATCGAGTTCCCGGCTTTCGGCGCCAAAATCGGTCTCGGAAATGCCGGCGGCTTGCTGCTGTCGGGTGTGATAGTGTCGTCCATGGTCTCGCGCCTGCGGTTCTTCGGCAACACGCCCAACGCCGCGCGCAACGTGCTGGAGGACCTGGGTCTCGTCGTCTTCGTGGCAATCGTCGGCGTCAATGCAGGCGCCGGTCTGTTGGCACAGCTTACAGGCGCGGTCGCCCTGAAGATCTTCGTTGCCGGCTTCATCGCCTGCACTATTCCGCCGTTCGTCGTCTGGGCGATCGGATACCACATCTTCAGGATCAATCCGGCGGTGCTGATGGGCGGCGTTGCCGGCGCGCGCTCGCACTCTGGTCCCTGCCGTGAAGCGGCGGTCGAAATTCAGAGCTCGGTGCCCTGGATCGGATTCCCGGTCGGCTATGCCGTGTCTGGCATCCTGCTCACCGTGTTCGGCTACTTCGCAATGCTGCTTGCTCAATAGCCTGGCGTCAAAGCAAGAGGGGAATGCAAGTCATGAGAAAGTCTGTCCTCTACGCGGCCCTGCTCGCCATCTTTGCCGGTTTCAGCACGCCGTCGCATGCCGAGACCGGCCAGGTCGCGGTCGTCTTCACGAAGGGCGGCTTCATCGTCGGCGTTGGCGGAGGCGAGGGGGTGCTATTGCTCCGGGGCAAAAGATACCCGTTCGTGGTCTCCGGCATGAGCGTCGGCTTCACGATCGGCGCGTCGACCACCAAGCTGGTCGGCCGCGCCCTCAACTTGAGAGGGCCCGCTTCCATCGAGGGATCCTATGTCGTCGGCGGGGCAGGAGGCGCCCTCGCGGCGGGCGCCGGGGCGGTTCAGTTGCAGAACGGGAATGGCGTGATCCTGCAGCTCAGCGGTCCCAAGGTCGGCGCGGAGGTGTCTGCCGCCGTTGGCGGCGTCACGATCCGGTTGAAGTAGGCGAAGGCCGGGCCGCGTTGTCGCGCGGCCCGGCCCGTCAATATTGCTCGGCGACGAAATTCAATCCCTGCAGCGTGGCCTGATCGTCATAACGCTGCTTCTTGGAGCGCGCCGGCAGCTTGACCTTGTCCTTGCGAATGCGCTCGTACGGGATGGCTTTCAGCAGGTGCGCGATGCAATTCAGCCGCGCCCGGCGCTTGTCATCGGACCGGATAATGGACCATGGCGCGTGGCCCGTGCTGGTCTGCTTGAGCATGAGATCACGCGCACGCGAATAATCGTACCAGCGCCGGTAGGATTCGAGGTCCATCGGGCTCAACTTCCATTGCCGCACTGGATCATCGATCCTGGCCTTGAAGCGACGTTCCTGCTCATCCATGCTGACCTCGAGCCAGATCTTGATCAGAATGATCCCGCCGTCGATCACGTACTTCTCCATTTGAGGGCAGAGGGACAGAAAGCGATCGTGCTCCTTGGGCGTACAGAAGCCCATCACATGTTCAACACCTGCGCGATTGTACCAGCTGCGGTCGAAGATGACGACCTCGCCGCCGGCCGGGAATTGCTCCATGTAGCGTTGGAAGAAGAGCTGCGTCTTTTCACGGTCTGACGGGGCCGGAAGCGCGACGACGCGGAAAACCCGTGGACTGACCTTTTCGGTCATCGCCTTGATCGTGCCGCCTTTGCCGGCGGCATCCCGGCCCTCGAAAAGCACGATCACCCGCAGCTTGCTCGCTTTTACGAAGTCCTGCAGATGGCATAGCTCGATCTGCAGCTTCTCGAGATGCTTCTCGTATTCTTTGCGCTTCATGCGTTCCGCTGGTGCGTGCTTTTCCATGCGTTCCTCGCGAGGCTGAATTCAAGGGCTCGAAGAAGCAGCTAATCCTCGCCCCAGGAGATCGTGATGCCGATATCGCCCGGAACACCGCCAGGAAAGTCGATGATCTCGTAGGCGATACGGTAGCCCCGCGGCTTGAGATAATCCGTCCACAGCTGAAAGATCTCCTTGGGGATCCCGGTCAGCGTTTTGTCCCAGCCCGGTTCCATCTGGTTGATGGCGCGGCCCTTGTCTGTGCACAGCGTATTGGGGAACCGGTAGACCTGCACTTCCGTCAGACCGTTCCGCACGGCGCGCTGGATGATAGTCGAGGCGAGTTCAATTTTTTCCTCCTCGGACTTGCCGGACGGCCGGCTCAGGCGCTCGATCAGGGCTCGCTTTTCGGCTTCAGCGGCGGCGGCGAGGCGGACATAGGCGTCTGCCTTTTCAGCCTCCCTGAGCGCGGCTTCCTTCCGAATTTCCAAGGCATTTGGGATGAGGTCGTCGATGCCGGGCATGGCGGCAGCTCCTGAGTGATCGTGTGCTTTAGTGATGATGGAGGCTAGGTTCGGGGGTGCTCATTCTGTTGATTCAAATCAAGCTATTGGGCTGTCGCGTCGCCACCCTGAGGCCCGAGAAACAGACACGATCCGAGTGAGGAGCGTACGGTGAGCGAGCAACTGCATTCGATGAGCCCGCATCATTTGCCCTTCTACATTGTTGGCCCCGGTGAGACCGATTGGTTGATGGTGGGGACCGGACTGTTCTTGATCGGTGCGGTGTTCTGCGTCGGGCTGTTTTATTGGTATCTGCACAGCCTGCCCGAGCGGATGGCGCACAAGACCCAGAAGCTGCAGTTCGAGGTCGTTGCCGTGCTCGGCCTGATCGCTCTGTTCACGCACGAGCACCTCTATTGGATTGGGGCGCTCGTGCTCGCGATGATCGAACTCCCGGATTTCGGGACGCCCCTGCGAAGCATCGCAGGATCAGTCGAGCGTCTGGCCGACACTGCGTCGCCCAGCAGCCATGATCAGGCGACCATCGATGATCCGGCTTCGGCGGATATGTCGCCTGAAGGGCAGGAGCCGACATCAGCCCCCAACAGCAAGGTACCGACCCATGCTTGAGCTGACCATATGCTCACTGTTGACGATCCTTCCGGACTACCTCTATCGCCGGCTGGTGCAGGGTAAGCGGTTCGGAAAAGAGATTACGCTGTTTTCCGTCTGGTACGAATTGCGGTGGGGCATCACCGGCTGCTTCATGCTCACGGTGTCGCTGATCACGAGCGTCTTCTTCTTCCACCCAGCCACCGAAAATGCAGCGTTGCTGTTCCGTACCGTTCCGATCCTACCCGAGGGCGCGGGGCGTGTTGCCGAAGTCAATGTCGGCTACAGCGCCGCGGTGAAGGAGGGCGAAGTGCTCTTCAGGCTCGACAGCTCGAAGCAGAAGGCGGCGCTCGAAACCGCGGCGCGCAAGATCGCCGAAGTCGACGCAAGCCTCGAGACTGCGAAGTCCGACGTGATCAAGGCCGAAGCGCAGATCCAGGAAGCCAAGGCGAACTATCAGCAGGCGAAAGACGAGCTGGACGTCAAGCTGGAGCTGCAGCGCCGTAATCCTGGGATCGTGGCTCAGCGCGACATCGAGAAACTCCAGGTCGTTGTCGATCAGCGGCAGGCCACCATCGATGCCGCGACTGCAGCCAGGCAATCGGCAACCCTGCGCGTTTCGACGCAATTGCCCGCCGAAAAGGCCAGCGCCAGCGCGGCGCTGGCCGAGGCGCAGATCGACCTCGACAAAACCTTTGTTCGTGCCGGGGTCAGCGGCCGCGTGGAGCAGTTCCTCGTCCGAACCGGTGATGTCGTCAACCAGTTGATGCGTCCCGCCGGCATTCTGATTCCAGAGGGCGCTGGCCAGGGAAAGTTGCAGGCCGGCTTCGGTCAGATCGAGGCCGGCGTGATGCGAAAGGGCATGGTGGCCGAAGCGACCTGCATCTCAAAGCCGTGGGTGATCATTCCGCTGGTCGTGACGGATGTCCAGGACTATATCGCGGCCGGTCAGTTTCGGACCGGCGAGCAACTCCTGGAAGCGCAGAACATCGCCAAGCCCGGCACGATCCTGGCGTTTCTCGAGCCGCTCTACAACGGGGGCCTCGATGGGGTCACGCCTGGCAGTCGCTGTATCGTCAATGCCTACACCAGCAACCACGAGGAGATCGTCGACCCCAGGACGTCAACCGGTCGGAAGATTGCACTTCATGTCATCGACGGCATCGGTTTCGTGCACGCATTGCTGTTGCGCATTCAGGCGCTGCTGTTGCCGTTCAAGACGCTGGTGTTCGGGGGCGGTCACGGGTGAGGGCAGACGAATGATTTGTACAAGACAACTGATCGGCGCATCGATGTTTGCCCAGGCGCAGGCGAGAGTGGGTCGTCCGCTGACGCCGGTCAGCTATGCGGGCGTCGCTCGCAGGACCACGCGTCGCGCGGTCGCCGTAGGCGCAGCAGCTTGAGCTGCTGGCGTCTACTATGGCACGTCATGCGTCCAGGTCGTCGACGCGTATGGCGGATCGTGACGCGCTGCTGATGTCCTCGTGTGTGCCGCGCTCGAGGTCGTGATGGCAGCTGCGCTAGCAGTCGAACGCTCGATCACTTGGAGGCGGTGAGAGAATGAGCGGACGCATTCTGGCTGCTGCCGCTGTAGGGGCGGGACGTGCTGTGTGGTTCATGGCATGCGTGCTCACGTTCCTCGTGAGCGTCTCCAGCTCGGCATCGAGTGTCGAGCACAGTGAGCTCAAGCGGGTCTTGGTGCTGCATTCGTTCGGACGGGAGTTCCGGCCCTGGAGTGAATATGCCCGAAGCATCAAAGCCGGGCTGGAGGGGCGCGCTCAGTGGCCGCTGGATATCCAGGAGCACAGCCTGCGGACCGCGCGGTTCAACAATCCCGGTCCGGAAGAGCCCTTCGTGAACTATCTTCGCTCGCTCTATTCGCAGACCCCGCCGGATGTCGTTGTGACCATTGGGGCACCGGCGGCGGGATTCGCGAGAAAATATCGCGAGCAGCTATTCCCCGTTACGCCGATGGTGTTGACGGTCGTGGAAGAACGGCTGATTGATCGCGCCGAGCTGACCGACAACGACACAGTCATCTCAGTCCAGAACAATTTCACCGCCTCTTTGAACAACATTCTCAAAGTCCTGCCGGACACGGAGACGGTCGCTGTCGTGATCGGCGCCTCTCGTCTGGAAAAATTCTGGCTCGAGGAGATCAGGCGAGAGCTGAAGCCCTTCGAGGAACGTGTCGCGCTTATCTGGTACAGCGAGTTATCGTTCGAAGAGATCCTCAAGAGGGCATCAGTCCTGCCGCCGCACTCGGCTCTGTTCTGGGGGCTGATGTCCGTCGATGGTGCTGGCGTCGCTCACGAAAGTGATTTGGCCCTGCGGAGTCTTCGGGCCGTAGCCAATGCGCCGATTTTCTCCTACCAGGAAGCCTTCTTTGACGGCTATACGGTCGGAGGTCCCATGCATTCGATCAGCGAGACCAGCGACAAGACGGTCGAGGCCGTGATGCGTATCCTGGCTGGTGAGAAGGCCAGTGCGGTCAGAATCGCGCCGCTCCAACTGGGGCCGCCCAAATTTGACTGGCGTGAAATGCAGCGCTGGAGCATCAGCGAGAGCGACCTTCCTGCGGGAAGCGAGGTGCTCTTTCGTCAGGCAGGGATTTGGCACACTTATCGACTGCAGATCGCGATGATCGCCGTTGTTATCGCGATCCAGGCGGCTTTGATCAGCGGGTTGCTCTACGAGCGGGGCCGAAGGCTTGTGGCCGAGGTGGAATCCCGACAGCGCCTCGCGGAGCTGGCCCATGTCAACCGTTATGCGGCCGCGGGTGAACTGACCACGTCGATCGCCCATGAGCTCAATCAGCCACTCGGATCCATCCTGACCAATACCGAGACGGCTGAGCTGATGCTGAAGAGCGAGTCACCCGATCTGGCCGAGATCGCGGAAATTCTCGCGGATATCCGACGCGACGATCAACGCGCGAGCGAAGTGATCCGCAGGTTGCGCAGCGTGCTGAAGAAGACGCCCTTCGAGGTCATCGAGATCGACCTCAATGCTACCGTTGGAGAAGCGATCAGGCTGCTATCCGCCGTCAGTGATGGCCGCCATATCGCGTTGAAATATGCGCCATCACCCAACCTGCTGCGGGTCAAGGGCGACCCAATTCAGCTTCAGCAGGTCATTCTGAACCTGATCATCAATTCGATTGACGCGATCTCGCATGCCGAGTCGGCGGAGCGGGAGATCAATGTGGCAACGGTCCGGCATGGGGCCTGCGCGGAAATCCGAGTGTGTGACACCGGTCCTGGAATCGCGGCCGAAGACATAGAGAACGTCTTCGATCCGTTCTTCACGACGAAGCCGCACGGCATGGGCATGGGCCTTGCGATCGTCAGGACCATCGTTCAAGCTCACGATGGAAAGATCTTCGCTGAGAACCAGCCATCCGGCGGTGCGCTGTTCCGGATTCGGCTTCCGATCGTCCACTGAGACGGTGGGCTCATCCGATCAGACCGGGAAAGTTGATCAGGTGTTCCTTGACATGTGTCAAGAAACGAATGACGGCCGAACCGATGCTTGCGATCGCCATCGTTGATGGAGGGTGCAATGGTTCGATACGGAATGACCTTGATCGTGCTTGCGTTGTCGATGGCCGTGCCCAGCGCGGTGCTGGCACAGCCTGGTGCGCCGACGGCCCCAGTTGAAGCGGCTTCACCAGCGAGTCAGACGGTTCCGACGGCGGAACTGTTGAAGCCCGAGCAGCTTGAGGCGCTGGTGGCGCCGATCGCTCTTTATCCCGACGATCTCCTCGCCAATGTCCTGGCAGCCTCCTCCTATCCGCTGGAGGTCGTGCAGGCCGATCGCTGGTTGAAGCAGCGCAAGGCCTCCAAGAAGGATGCGCTCAAGACCGAGGTGGACAAGCAATCCTGGGATGACAGTGTCAAGGCGCTTGCAAGCACCGCCGATGTTCTCGCCATGATGAGCGACAAGATCGAATGGACGAAGAACCTCGGTGATGCGTTTCTCGCGCAGCAGCCAGACCTGATGGATGCGATTCAGCGCTTACGCGTCAAGGCCTATGACAACAAGAAGCTGGCGACGACGAAGCAGCAGAAGGTCAGTCTGCAGACGCAGCAGGACAAGCGGATAGTCGTCATTCAATCGGCTGATCCGGAAGCCATCTATGTGCCCTATTACGATCCGGCAACGGTTTACGGCGCCTGGCCATATGAAGCCTATCCTCCTTATTACTTTGGCTATCCGTCCTACATTGGCGCTGGCGCCGTCGCTGCTGGCCTGGCGTTCGGAACCGCCTGGGCGATTGGACGCTGGGGCAATTATTGGGGAGGCGGTGTCAATTGGGGCAACCGCAATGTCTACGTCAACCACCGGGCTGCCATTGGCAACACCGGCTGGCAGCACAATCCGACGCATCGCCAGGGCGTGCGTTACAGCAATTCGAACGTGTCGCAACGGTTCGGCAATAATGGCTTGAAGGCGGGCGCTGCGGACCGGATGGATTTCCGTGGCCGCGACGGGCAACAGGTGTTGAAGCCAGGGGAGGGGGCAAATCGTCCCGCTGGAAGTCGTGGCGACAATGCCGGCGATCGCGCAGGAGACCGTCGTGACGTTGCGAAGTCCGCCGACCGCGGCAAGGGTGGCGGCGATCGCGCCAAGTCTGCCGGCGGTCGCGACAAGAGCGGAGCCGATCGTACAAAGGTCAGCGGCCAGCGAGCGAAGGCAGCCAGTCGCGGCGCTGAAAGCGGACGCAATCGCGGCGGAGCCATGGACGTATCGTCGGCCCGGTCGGCGGCTGCGGCGTCCGGCCGCGGACGCGAGAGCATGGCGAGTGTCGGGC
>JBARNF010000659.1:0-5867 GCA_049802835.1 Bradyrhizobium sp. | reverse complement strand
GCTGCCCCCAATCAGGGTGTGCTGTCGCTCTCGGCGCGCTACGGCAAGGATCTGCCGGGCATCAATGGCGGCCTGGTCTGGCGCGTGTTTGCCGACCGGCCCGACGAAACCGGCACCTTCAAGATGCTGCGCGAGGACCGCGGCGCGACGCCGAACATCGTGCTGCCGCCCGGCAACTACGTCGTGCATGTGGCGCTCGGGCTCGTCAGCGCGGTGCGGTCGGTCAACCTGAAGGCGGAAACCGATCGCGAGGCCTTCCTGCTGCCGGCCGGGGGTTTGCGCCTCGAGGGCCGGGTCGGCGCCAGCAAGATCCCGCAGAACCAGATCTCGTTCTCGATCTATAAGGGCAGCCAGTTCGACGGTCGCGAGCGGGCGCCTGTGGTGCCGAACGTCGCCGCCGGCGACGTGCTGATGCTCCCCGAGGGCACCTATTACATCGTCTCGAACTATGGCGACGCCAACGCCGTGGTACGCTCCGACATCCGCGTCCAGGCCAGCAAGCTGACCGACGTCACCGTCACCCATCGCGCCGCCGTCATCACCTTGAAGCTCGTGACCGACAAGGGCGGTGAGGCGCTCGCCAACACCGCCTGGTCGGTCATCAACCCCGGCGGCGACGTGATCAAGGAATCGATCGGCGCCTTCCCGAAGGTCGTGCTCTCCGAAGGCGACTACCGCGCCATCGCCAAGAACGAGGGCAAGGTGTTCGAGCGCTCCTTCAACGTCGTCAACGGCGTCGACGGCGAGGTCGAGGTGCTCGCGCGCTGAGCGGCGGTTCGATCTCATGATGGCTTCGTAGCCCGGGCGAGCGCAGCGACCCCGGGTTCTCGACGGTGCTCGTGGCTTCGACGGGCTTCTGCGACGCGAGGAATGATTTTGGGCGTCTCGCGGGGGACACGGCTGAACCCGCATGTCGCTCTCGCCGAAGCCCGCCGGGCTTCGGCTGCCGCTCATGCGGGCTACGCCACTGTCCTCGTAGCCCGGGCGAGCGTCACGCCGCCTGAGATGTGCATCCGCTCTCTCCCCACCGTCGTCCCGGGCAAGCCGTGACGCGCGATAGCGCGTTGCGACGCCGACCCGGGACCCATACGCCGCGGCGGATGTCGTGTGCGCGGTGTTGCTACGAGCCTGCCTCAAATGACACTCCGAGGATATGGAGCCCGGCGATCGCCCGACGACAGTGTTGATTGTCGATGCAGCCGCGCGTCACGCGCCTCGCCAGTACGTGGCGGATCTGCCCGACGAGCTACTTTGTCCCAGAAGCTGCAGAAGCCGTAGAGCATGAGAGACAATTCGATTTCGGCAGATTTCTGCTGAGCTAAGTCATTGATTTGACTCGTGCCGAAAATCGCAAAAGTCGAAAGATTCACAGCCTCGTAGGGTGGGCAAAGGCGCGCTTGCGAAACGGCTGCGCCGCATTGCGGTGTATCCGCGCGCTGTGCCCACCGTCCCAGACCGATGCGGCAGATGGTGGGCGCGGCGCGTCGGTTGAATCCCGTGCGGAAGGACCGTGGACGCGCCTTTGCCCACCCTACAATAGCGTACCGTTAGCCCGCGGCGTCGATCAGGTTCTCCAGCAGCCGCTTGAGCTCGCCGGTGGCCTTGTCGCCGTAGTTCTCCAGGATGTGCGCCTCCTGGCTCGCGGCCAGCGAGTTCAGCCGCTTGCACAACGCCTTGCCGCGGTCGCTGATGAACATCAGCACCTTGCGGCGGTCATGGGCGTCCTGCCGGCGGTAGACCAGCGAGTCCGAGACCATGCGGTCGGTCATCTTGGTCAGGGTCGGATGGTTCAGCAGCACCGCGTCGGCGAGATCGCCCATCGAATGCCCCTCGCCGTCGGACAGCACTTTCAGGATACGCCATTGCTCGACGGGGACGCCCTCCGTGCTCAGGCGCGTCTCCAGCTGCCGGTTGATTTCCCGGTTGGCTTGCGCCAGCAAATAGGCGAGGTGTTCGGTGAGGGGCGTGTTGGAATGGGGTGGTTTGGCCACGGTGAACTTCGCTTGCGGTCCCGAATTGAATGATTGTCCGGCAGTTGCTGCCCGATCTATATGCATCCCAATTCTTGAACATTCAACATTTTCGAATAGGATATTTGCCGGCCACGTGCTGATTTTGACGGCGTATGACCGCCGGCCCACAGTGTCGGGCCATCACGGCTGCGGGCCAAGGAGTGGGTGTGCTCTCGACAGGATCTGTCACGGCCGGGTGCTGCGGCCTGCCGCCATCGCTGCTGTTCAGGAGCCCGCCCAAGCGGGTCGGCCTGCCGTCACCGGCACCCTTCGATCCCGACCGCGCGCAGCGGCGCGGCGCCCGCAACCGGCTGCGCATCGGCAACTTCATCACCTTCTCCGGCTCGCCCGGAATCTGGGGCCCGGCCGCGACCAACAGCGCGCTGCTCGCAGTGTCCGAGATCAACCGCCGCGGCGGCATTCTCGGCCGTGAGATCGAACTGTCGTTCTACGATTCCGGCGGACCGGTCGAGGAGGTGGTCGAGCGCGCCAAGGATGCATTGGAGTTCGACGACATCGACGTCGTGATGGGCTCGCATATCAGCGCCATCAGGCTGGCGCTGCGCCGGCTCACGCGCGGCCGCATCCCTTACGTCTACACGCCGGTCTATGAGGGCGGCGAGCGGACGCCCGGCGTGATGGCGATCGGCGAGACCCCGCACAGCCAGACCCGCCCGGCCATCCACTGGCTGTCGGAGGCCAAGGGCGCCAGGCGCTGGTACCTGATCGGCAGCGACTATGTCTGGCCGTGGCAGTCGCATCGCTCGATCAAGACCTACATCACCGAGGCCGGCGGCCAGGTCGTCGGCGAGGAGTTCGTTCCGGTCGGCAATGATGACCATGACGCGCATCTGACGCGCGTCCGGGCCGCGAAGCCCGATGTCGTGCTGATCTCGCTGATCGGCACCGACAGCATCACGTTCAATCGCACCTTCGGTGAATCCGGCCTGGCCGCGACCACCTTGCGCCTCGCCGGTGCGATGGACGAGACCGTGCTGCTCGGCATCGGCGCCGACAACACCGAGAACCTGTATTCGGCGTCAGGCTATTTCAGCTGCATCGGCTCCGATGCAAACGACGACTTCATCAGCCGCTATACTTCGATGTTCGGCGCCGATGCGCCGCCGGTCGGCTCGGTGGGGCAGTCGAACTACGAAGGCCTGCGCTTCCTGAAGACGGCCGCCGAACACGCGGGGTCGCTGGCGCTGCGTCCGCTCGCGGCCGCCGGCCGCAACCTGGTCTATTCCGGCGCGCGCGGCGAGGTGACGATTCACCATGGCCGCGCCGGCATGGCGATGCATCTCGCCGCCGCCGACGGGCTCGATTTCAAGATCATCCGCACGTTCTGACGGCAGCGCTCACGCGGCCGCCGCGCTCTTCGCCGGCTTGCTCGGCGACGCTGCCTGCGCCTCCGACAGGTCGCGGATCATCCGGCTGGTCGCCTCGCGCGGCATCGGCTTGCCGAACAGGAAACCCTGCACGCTGGTGCAGCCTTCCTTGCGCAGGAAGGCGAGATGCTGCTCGGTCTCGACGCCCTCGGCCAGCACGGGAATGTTGAGGCTGCGTCCGAGCAGCAGGGTCGCCTTGACGATGGCGGCGGCGTGCACGCTGGTCTCGACCGACTGGATGAAGCTCTTGTCGACCTTGATCTTGTCGAAGGGAAACACCTGCAGGGTCGACAGCGACGAATAGCCGGTGCCGAAATCGTCCATCGCCACGGTGACGCCAAGCGCCTTCAGCGCCAGCACCACCTGCAGCGCGTGCTGGCGGTCGGCGATGATGCCGGTCTCGGTCAGCTCGATCTCGAGCCGCTCGGGTGCGAGCCCGGTCTCGCGCAGCACCTCGGCGACGCGCTTCGGCAGATCGTAGTTGAGCTGCATCGGCGCGACGTTGACGGCAACCTTGAACGGCTGGCTCCAGCTCGCCGCGGTGGCGCAGGCGGTGCGCAGCACCCAGTCGCCGATGTCGACGATCAGGCCGGTTTGCTCGGCCAACGGGATGAAATCGTTCGGCGGCACGCGGCCCTTCTTCGGATGGTTCCAGCGCAGCAGCGCTTCGAAGCCGATGATGTCGCCACTCTGTGTGTCGTTCTGCACCTGGTAGTGCAGCTCGAACTCGTTGCGCACCAGTGCACGCTTGAGGTCGATCGCGAGCTCGGCGCGGCGCCGGCTGGTCTCGTCCATCAATGTCTCGTAGGTGCAGATCTTGCCCTGGCCGAGGCTCTTGGCGCGGTACATCGCCAGATCAGCACGGGTGCAGAGTTCGTCGGCGGTGAGGCCGTGGTCGGGATAGAGCGCAATGCCGATGCTGCAGCCGACCGACAGGCTGCGCTCCTCCCAATCGACAGGGCTGAGCACCAGCGCGCGCATGCGCTCAGCGAACTTCGCCACCTCGGCGCGCGCGAAGATCCTGCTCTTGACGGCCACGAACTCGTCGCCGCCGATCCGCGCCAGGAATTCGCCGGGCTGCAGCGTGGCGGAAATGCGTTGTGAGATCGTCGTCAGCACCGCATCGCCGGCAGAGCGGCCGTGCGCGTCGTTGATATCCTTGAAGCCGTCGAGGTCGATTGCCAGCACGGCCAGATGCGCCGTCTCGTCGCCGTCGCCGGACGTGAGCGGTGCCAGCCGCTGGCTGAGACCGTTGCGATTGGGCAGGCCGGTGAGCGGATCCTGCAGCGCCAGCTGCCGATAGCTCTCGACCGCTTCCTGCGTCGCCTGCATGTCGATCGTATAGGCGGACGCGGCCATCGCCATGATCAGGCCGATGCCGGTGACGACGGTGACCAGCATGACGCTGTCCGAGAGCGACGGCACCGCTGCGCCGGCGGCCGCCATCGGCGTCAATGTCAGTGCGAACATGCCGGTGAAATGCAGGCTGAGAATCGCGAGCACCATCGCAAGCGAGCTGCCATATTTGCAGAAGCGCGTGACGGGACGCGCGATGCGGTTGGTGGCAATGGCACCGAAGCCCATGGCAAGGGCGATCGACAGCCACACCATCGGCATGTTCCAGGTCAGCACGCCCTGAAGATTGAGCGCGCTCATGCCGGTGTAGTGCATGGCGGCGATGCCGAACCCGAACACAGCGCCGCCGGCTTCGATCAGGGGGCCGCGTTGCGTCCGTGTCGTGATGAAGAAGCCGACCCACGCGAACACGACCGCAAGGCCGAGCGAGGTGAACGTCATGCCCGGTTCGAACGAGCGTTGTCCCGCCGCGTCATAGCCGAGAATGGCGGCGAAGTGCGTGGTCCAGACCGTGCCGCCGGCGACGAGCCCGGCCAGGAACAGCAGATGGAAGCGCCGCAGACCGGCGTTGCGGCGGACCCGCGCGAGCAGCCGCATCGACAGCAGGGAGCCGAGCACGCACACCAGCAGCGCAGCAGCGATGTAGCGCAGATCGTAATCGGCGGGCAGGCAGGACAGAATCGTCAACATCAAACGGGCCCCATCGTTCGGCCGAGCTACGCGCCGCGGTGCCGCCGGTTTATCGCCGCTGCCGTCGCGGTTACCGAAGCGTCCATCCGCGCGGAGGCTGCGCCCAGCCTCGTGATGCACGAGGTCGGGCGATCTCCTGATTAATGCGTCTGCGGGGGCCGCGGGATGCGTTCACGGAACCGGAAACATCGTGACCAAAGTCTCAACGGCGATGTGCGATTGCAGCGCGTATTGGAACAAGCGCTACCGACCTACCGGCTGGCGACGTTGCCCGGCAGCGCATAGGCGCGGACGTAGTCGCCAAGCTTGGTGCCGAACGAGCCGTGGCCGCCATCGACCGTCACGACGTATTGTTTGCCACCGGCCTCATAGGTCATCGGCGTCGACTGGCCGCCGGCCGGCAGCCGGTCCTGCCACAGCA
>JBARNF010000658.1:0-2050 GCA_049802835.1 Bradyrhizobium sp. | reverse complement strand
GGAGCAGCCCGGTAGCTCGTCAGGCTCATAACCTGAAGGTCAGAGGTTCAAATCCTCTCCCCGCAACCAAATAACGCCGCCAAGTCAATGACTTGGCGGCGTTTTCGTTTTGCGCCCGGGCCGGCTTGTTGCGAAATCACCGCCGTCCGACGGTCAGCAGCAATTCGTTCGGGCCTTCCCATCCGGTGGGCGTGTTGAAAACGCTCAGCTTGTTCGCCATCTCGGCCCAGGCCGCCGCCTTCGCCGCGTCGTCGAGCCGGCCCAGCATCTGAACGATCGGGCTCGCCGATGTGCGGATGAAATCGAGATAATCCGCCGCGGAGGGCAGCCGGAAGGGCGCCATGACCTTGGTGGTCGCGACGTTTGAAAAACCGGCCTGGCGGAACAGCTCGTCGATCAGTCCCGGCTTGCCGAGGCTCAAAGGTCCACCCGGCTGATAGGGGTCGCGCGGCGGCAGGCCGGCGTGCGCGAGCGCGGTCGACACCAGGATGGCGACGCAGGGATTCTTGTCCGGCGTCGAGAACACCATGGTGCAGGCGCGGCCGCCCGGCTTGAGCGCGCGGAACATCTCGCGCAACCCCTTGCCGGGGTCGGGATATAACATGAGGCCGAGCCGGCAGATCGCCGCATCGAAGCTGGCGGCCTCGACCTTCAAATCTTCTCCGTCCGCCGCCCGCGTCTCCACATTGGGACAGCCCGCGCGCCGCGCGTTGGCTCTGGCGAATTCAAGGATGGCCGGAGAGAGGTCCGTTGCGAGTACAAATCCATTCGCTCCCACGCGCGCGGCGATGTCGAGGGTCTGATCGCCGGCGCCCGCGGCGACGTCGAGCACGCGCGCGCCCGGTCCGATGTCGGCCATCTCCAACATGGCGTCGGTCGATTCGCGCAGCCAGTCGCGGATTTGCGCGCTCTTGTCGTTCCAGCCCCGGGCGGACGTGTCCCATTGCTCGCGCGTGGCCGCCTTGAATTTTTCCGCATCGAAGGGCGCTTCATTCATGACATTCCGGTCCATCGTTTGGGATCGTGTCGAGAGGCGGGGGTCTCGCGCAAAGGATGTTAAGGCGCGAGCTCCGCAAACGGCGTGTCGGGGTCGCTCACATAGACCATGGCAAGCCGCGTCGGCTCGGTCGCGCTCGGATTGAGCCCGGTCATCTTGACATGCGGCGGCTCGATCATCGCTTCGCCCGCCTGGGCCGAGACCGGGTCGCGGCCTTCCAGCTCCAAGGTGAAGGTGCCTTGCAGGACGTAGACGGTGACCGGAAACCGGTGGGTGTGACGGGGCGTCCGGTCGCCGGGCTCGAGCGTGGCCGTCATGACGCGCACCTCCTGCTTGTCGCCCGTCGGCATGCCCGCGACCAGCGCGCGATGCACGATGCTGAGCGAGGCGGCCGGGCCGGTCGGTGGGTTCGCTTGTGCGGCTCTGGTTGAATCCTGCATCGGACGTTCTCTCCTCGATTGGAAACTCTCGGGACCATTACGCACAGGCGGCGGCGCAACGGCAGCCGCAAGTTTGCGAAAGTGCGCCGCAGAAGTGCATAACTACGGCATGTTCGATTGGAACGACTTGAAGCATTTTTTGGCGGTCGTGCGCCACGGCAGCACGCTGGCGGCGGCGCGGGCGCTCGGGCTGAGCCAATCCACCGTCCAGCGCCGGCTCACCGAGCTGGAACGGCGCATCGGGCGTCAGCTCGTGACGCGCCATGCGACCGGATACCGCCTCACGGAGCGCGGCGAGCAGTTTCGCTCTCATGCCGAGCGCGTCGAAGAGGCGATTGCGGCGCTGGAACGGCATCTGGCGGCGTCCGAGACCGAACTCGCCGGCACCATCAAGGTGACCTGCCCGGAGCCGCTCGTCTACCGGATCGCGCAATCGCAGTTGCTCGACCTGTTCCACGCGCGCTATCCGGGGCTGCATGTCGAGTTCGTGATGAGCGACCGCTATCTCGATCTGTCGAAGGGCGAGGCCGACATCGCGATCCGGGCCGGCGAAATGGCGGACGAGGCGCTCGTTGGCCGAAAAATTTCGGATTCGCCCTGGGCGGTGTATGCG
>JBARNF010000657.1:0-3636 GCA_049802835.1 Bradyrhizobium sp. | reverse complement strand
GACGGCCTCCCGGTCGGCGGCGCCGCGGTTTGGCGGGCGACAGCGGCGGGCGCAGGCATCGCCTCAGGCTCCACCAGCCGGTTGATCGGCTCGTCGGCGAGTGCGCAATCGACCCCGGCCTCCAGATAGAAGGCGAGCAGCTGCCGGACGTCGGGAAGGGGCTCAGGGGTCATCATGATCAGTCGATGCATCAGTTTACGCCGCATTGGCGCATGACGGAATGCATTTCCGTGGTTGTCCTGCCCGGAAAAATCGGAAACAAGGGATTGGAATGACCCTAAAAACGGGACGGAACGCCCTAGTGCAGCGGATTTGACGTTTGCATCTCCTCGCCGCGAGATCGCCGTGCAAATTTCAAATCCAAAGCTGCAATAGCAACAATAACTTAGCTAGTCCTTTGGCGCCAACATTCGCTGAAGTGCCGCCCGGAGGGGGGATGCGAATGTTGGCGCCGGACCACTAGCCGGGCCTGAGATCGAGAAACATGAGCACCGAAGAATTGCCCCCGCGCGAATCCATGGAGTTCGACGTCGTCATCGTTGGCGCCGGCCCCTCGGGCCTGACCGCCGCGATCCGTCTGAAGCAGCTCAACGCCGACCTCAACATCGTCGTCGTCGAGAAAGGCTCGGAGGTCGGCGCGCACATCCTGTCGGGTGCGGTGATCGATCCGCTCGCGCTCGACAGACTGATCCCGGACTGGCGTTCGGACGACGATTGCCCGCTCAAGACGCAGGTCAAGGTCGACAAGTTCTTCTGGATGACCGAGAGCAGTGCGATCGCGCTGCCCGGCTTCGCGATGCCGCCCTTGATGGACAATCATCATTGCTACATCGGCTCGCTCGGCAATGTCTGTCGCTGGCTGTCGCGCAAGGCGGAAGCGCTCGGCGTCGAGATCTATCCGGGCTTCGCCGCAACCGAAGTGCTCTATGACGAGCAGGGCGCCGTGCGCGGCATCGCCACCGGCGACATGGGCATCGCCAAGGACGGCTCGCTCAAGTCCTCCTTCACCCGCGGCATGGAGCTCGTCGGCAAATACACGCTGTTCGCGGAAGGGGCGCGCGGCAGCCTGTCCAAGCAGCTGATCGCGAAGTTCGCGCTGGATGCCAAGAGCGAGCCGCCGAAATTCGGCATCGGGCTGAAGGAAGTCTGGCAGATCGATTCCGCCAAGCACCAGAAGGGGCTGATTCAGCACTCCTTCGGCTGGCCGCTCGACATGAAGACCGGCGGCGGCTCGTTCCTCTATCACTACGACGACAACCTCGTTGCGGTCGGCTTCGTGGTTCACCTCAACTACGACGATCCCTATCTGTCGCCGTTCGAAGAGTTCCAGCGCTTCAAGACGCATCCTTCGATCCGTGGCGTGTTCGAAGGCGGCAAGCGGCTCGCCTATGGCGCCCGGGCCATCACCGAAGGCGGCTATCAGTCGGTGCCGCGGCTGTCCTTTGCCGGCGGCGCGCTGATCGGCTGTGCCGCGGGCTTCGTCAACGTGCCGCGCATCAAGGGGGTGCACAACGCGATGGGCAGCGCCATGCTCGCGGCCGAGCATGTGAACGCCGCGCTCGCGGCCGGGCGTGCCAATGACGAACTGGTCGACTACGAGAACGCCTGGCGCGGCTCCCCGGTCGGCAAGGATCTGTTCACGGTCCGCAACGTCAAGCCGCTGTGGTCGAAGTTCGGGACCGTGCTGGGCGTCGTGTTGGGTGGCTTCGACATGTGGTGCAACACGCTCGGCTTCTCGCTGTTCGGCACCCAGTCGCACGGCAAGCTCGATCGCGCGACCCTCGATCCGGCCAAGGCGCATCAGCCCAAACCGGCGATGAAGCCGGACGGCAAGCTGACGTTCGATCGGTTGTCCTCGGTGTTTCTGTCCAACACCAATCACGAGGAAGACCAGCCGGTGCATCTGAAGGTCGCCGACATGGCGCTCCAGAAGAGCTCGGAGCACGACGTCTATGCCGGGCCGTCCAACCGCTACTGCCCGGCCGGCGTCTATGAGTGGGTCGAGGACGGCACCGCTCCGCGCTTCGTCATCAACGCGCAGAATTGCGTCCACTGCAAGACATGCGACGTCAAGGATCCAAATGGCAACATCACCTGGGTTCCTCCGGAGGGCAGCGGCGGGCCGAACTACGAAGCCATGTAGCGCAGGATTGATGCACGATTGCGTGAGGCGGTCGCCCTGGGAGGGGTGACCGGCCACGATACGGCCATACTGCCGCGGTTTGACGCAGGTGACCTTGGCCAAAGGGGCTGCCGGCTGACCCGAATATCCTGCAAATCCTTGCGGTTGGCCGCTAAACGCGGCATTGTCGGCGCCTTGACGAGCTGCCGACCGGGTTTGTGTCCGAGACGACCAGTCCTTTCCAACAATCAGAGCGCACCGTGATGTTATCAATTCGTTGCAATCGCTGGACCGCCGTTGCCGTTGCTGCCTTGCTGCTCCCCGGTACCGTCCTGGCCCAGACGCCGGACCACCCGGCGGATAACACCGCGAAATTCCCGACCGGCGTCGATCTGAAGGCGCTCACCACGTCCGGCAGCTATCTGGCGGCGCGCCATGCCAGCGTCGAGCGCGATGCCGCCTCGGCGGCTGCGTTCTACCGTTCGGCGCTGCGCAGCGATCCCAAGAACAACGAGCTGCTCGATCGTGCCTTCATCTCGTCGGTCGCCGACGGCGACATCGACGAAGCCGTCAAGCTGGCCGAACGCGTGCTCACGGTCGACAAGTCGAACCGCATCGCGCGGCTGGTCGTCGGCGTGCAGGACATCAAGCAGAAGAAGTACGCTGCCGCCCAGACCAACATCAACCAGTCCGTGCGCGGTCCGATCACGGATCTGGTCGCGACCCTGCTGTCGGCATGGGCCGCTGCCGGCGCCGGCGATGCCAAGACCGCGGTCGCCAACATCGACAAGCTGACCGGCCCCGAATGGTACCCGCTGTTCAAGGACCTGCATGCCGGCATGATCTGGGAGCTGGCCGGCAAGGAGAAGGAAGCGGGCGTGCGCTTCGAGCGCGCCTACAAGCTCGACGATTCCATGCTGCGCATCACGGAAGCCTATGCGCACTGGCTGTCGCGCAACAAGGATGCGGCGGCGGCGACCGCGATCTATGAGGCATTCGACAAGAAGCTCGCGCGTCACCCGCTGGTGCAGGACGGCCTGCGTGAGATCAAGGCCGGCAAGAAGCTGCCGCCGCTGATCGATTCGGCGCAGGCCGGCGCTGCCGAAGCGCTGTACGGCATCGGCGCGACGCTGAGTCGCCGCGGCGGCGAGGATCTCGCGCTGGTCTATCTGCAGCTCGCGCTGCACCTGCAGCCGAATCATCCGTTGGCGCTGCTGTCGCTGGCCGATCTCTACGAGACCGTGAAGAAGCCGCAGATGGCGATCAAGGTCTATGAGCGGGTGCCGGCAAGCTCGCCGCTCAAGCGCAACGCGCAGATCCAGCTCGCAACCGATCTCGACAGCGCCGATCGCGGCGACGAGGCGATCAAGATTCTCAAGGACGTGATCACCCAGGATTCGAAGGATCTCGAAGGGATCATGGCGCTCGGCAACGTCGAGCGCGGTCGCAAGAAATTCGCCGATTGCGCCAAGACCTATTCGCTCGGCATCGATGCGCTGCCTGTGAGCAACGAC
>JBARNF010000656.1:0-9768 GCA_049802835.1 Bradyrhizobium sp. | reverse complement strand
GGCGGGCTGCAGCGAGGCGAACGCGATCGACCGGGCGGTGGACGCCCCGGCGAAAGCCTCGATCTCTGCGCTGCGAATCAGCATTGCCAAGCCCTTTGTGAGAACACCAAAACTGTGCGGCAAAACCATTGATGGTTGGTTGCCGGGGTGCCCTCAACCCAGCTTTTATCGGGAATGCCAGAGCCTCGCAACGCCGAATAAGGGTCAGAAAGGGTGACGTATTGGGGGCCGGCAGCCTGCATGCTTGCGTTGACCTGCTCTGGGACCCTGCCCTTCGCCTCAATCGATGAGTGAACGAGCCACAGACCTCGCGGCTTGCTCGGTGTACCTCGCCCCGCTTGCGGGGAGAGGTCGGATTGCATCGAAGATGCAATCCAGGTGAGGGGGTACAGGTCTCAACCACAAACACTCCCCGGGCCTCTGCCCCTCACCCCAACCCTCTCAGCGCGAGCGAAGCTCGTCGCGGCCCCGTGAAGAACGGGGAGAGGGAGCGCACCGGTTACTGGGCACGCTATTTCATTCTCACGGGCATGACTGCTGTACTCGGCGCAACAGCCTCGCCCGGCATGCACGCTCGAAATCGGCAAATCAACGAGCATCCGAACACACCTCTCCGCTCCCGCAGCACGACCGTGCCCGGGTTGATCCTCGGCATCGAAACCCTCGTAACGAGAGGGTGCAGGGAAGACCGGGCGTCTGCCGACACCCGCGGCCCCCGTGCGTGAAGAAGTGCACGGGGCAGGAACCACAGGTACGGCCAGGACATCCCGGCCTCCCCTGCGCCATGGGTTTACGGCTTCCTTCGCGCTCTCCCCGGGGACCGGCTTGATTGCCCCCGTCACCGGCGCGCTCGTCCATGAACAGCGCCGGCTTGACACCAGCATCGGGGTGTCAGGACCACACGACTTCGCCGTCCGCAAAACGCCAGTCGTCCACTGGCGCCTCACGGCCATCGCTCCCCGCACTCCACGTATCGTGACGACGCGTACGTCCCTCTTCATCGAGGCGGGATGGCCGGGATATAAGCACATCTTCTGAAAAAAAGAAATAGAAATCTTGTCCGGAGGCGGGATAAGCCGCTTCGCGTTTGAAGCGCGCTGCGGACGCCTTGCTTCGACTGAGAGCTGAACCGGCGAGGATCACCGCTGTAGGAAAGCGTTGACGCACCAGGCAGCTCACCTACAGCGCTGAACGCGGAGATTTCGTCGAGCTTCCGCGACGACGCCATATGCCCCGATGGACTCTGCGGCATCGTGACCTACTGCGCAGGTTGGACGTCCGGCACCTTCCAGCTCCCGTCGAGAACTTCCTTGCGCGGCCGGTAGAGCCGCACCGTGAAGTTCCAGCCTTCGACGACGGGCAGGCAGTTCGCCGTGTCCTTCCCGCAGCCGCCGAACTGGATCGTGTAGATCCCGGCCGCATCCGGCTTGGCGGTGAGACCGTTGAGCGAGTAGACGCCGAGGTCGTTCTTCTCGAAGAAGCCATCCTTGTTGTAAACGCTGATGGACCAGAAGCCGTCCACCGGAACATCCTTCAGCGCCAGGCGGTAGACCGTCTTGCCGTCGTTCTTGGACGGGTAGAAGCTCTGATAGTCGGCTGCACTCCGCGGATTGCCGCCCCAGCCGATCGCCGTACCGATCAGATGGTCGATTGGGTCGACCTCCTCTTTTCGGCCAAACCGGTCAACCGTTCCGCCCAGCGAGCCGAGCGTTTCGAGTGCGGCCCTCGCCTTGGTCTGCGATGTCTCCTCCCAGTTCGGCACCTCGAACTTGCCTGCACTCGCCTGCTCCACCTTGACCTGGTCCTGCATCGTGTTCGCCATCTTCACGTCCTGCGGATCTTCCGGGTTCGCAAGCGTTCGGATGATGATGTAGACGTAGCGCGTACCGACCTTGTCCGGGGTGTAGGTGAAGCTCCCCGGGCCATAGACGACCTCGGTCGTATAGTGGTCCTGTGAGATGACCTGCATCGACATGAACCGCTTGCCTGCGTTTGGGAGCGTGATCGTGAGCGCGCCGGCGTCGAGGTCGAATACGCCTGAGGAATATAGCGTGTCGCGGTTCATGCGCACGACATCCTGCTTGTCGATCGCTGCCATCTCGCGCCGGTGCCGAAGCTTGCCGAAAGCCCCATCATCCACTGCCACCTTGCGGAAGTAGAGATCGGTCTCGGCGCGGACGAAGTTGTGGACGTTGACGGGCTTAGGCTCCGCATTCTGCGCATACGCCGCCGATGCGAGCGACGCCAGGCAGAGCATCGAGCAGGACAGAACCTTCACGATCGGCCTCCTCACTTTGCCGCAGGTTTGGGGACGCCCAGTTCTTCGTCGACCTCGTCCTCGAAAGCGCGCTTCTTCTCTGCGATGAAGCGCCTATATCCCTCCGGATCGACCCACGCCTTCACACCCTCGGTCTCGGCACGCTTTCGCTTGCCTTCAAGGTCGTAATACTCGTTGTGCTGCGCCAGCCAGATATCGGGTTTGATCATCTCCAGGGCGTGGTGGGTGTTGCGGTAGTCGTCGGCGATGCCGGGATACGAAGGGTCCTTCATCAGGCGGTATCCGGGATTGAACCCGCTTCCGTCCGGGAAGGACACGACATATGCCTTGCCGTCGACGACGAGGTTGGCGATCCAGGTGGTCGCCCCCCGCGTGTGTCCCGGCGTGTGATAGGCGGTGAGCAGGACGTCACCCAGCTTCACGGTGTCACCGTCGCGCAGCACGCGGTCGACCTTCACTCCCTCATAGACGAAGTCGTTCGCATATTTGAAATCGTCCCGGTCGCCGCTCTCCATGGCGGCGACATCGTCTTTCATCACGGCCAGTTGCGCTCCCGTCAGCTTCTTCATGAAGCCGAATGCGCCAGCATGGTCGATATGGGCATGACCGTTGATCATGAGTTTGATGTCTTCGGGCTTGAAGCCGAGCTTCCGAACGGAGTCGACAATCATCGGCCCCGATGACGGCATCCCTGTATTCATCAGGATGTGCCCCTCGGACGTCGTGATCAGGAATACGCCGAGTCCTTTGGTGCCGACGAAATAGATCGGCCCCACGATCCGCACGGGCTCGGCGGGCTCCTCCCACTTCAACGCCTTTCTGGCGACGGCGAGAAACAGATTGTTGTCATTGGCAAGCTGTTGCTTGGTCGGCTGTCCTTCTGAGGGAAGTGCTTGGGAATGCGCCCGCGTCGCCGCGCCGAGAAAAATCGACAGCGCGACCGCGCCCACCTTGCAGCCTGTGAGGGTCATGTCGTTTCCCCTTCAATGAGCCAGCAGCCATTCTAGACGGTTCTTGGCGGTGGCAAAATAGGGGCACCGCGTCCCAGCAAGTTTCACGCGCTCGTGAACGCCGCTCGTGAACGCCAATGGCTTTCCGGTCCGGCTGGCGCCTGCGCCGGGTGAGGCTGACGCTGACCGGCTTGCGAGAGAGAGCGCTCTCGTGTGGGCTCCCATTGCCATGCTGATGATACAGCTGCCGCCGCCGCAGGTGCCGCACTATCGCTCGTTGCTGCGCAATCTCGTCTACCAGGCGCTGATCGAGTAGCGGCGGATCGGGACTGAAGCAGCCGTTCACAACTCGGCGCTGCGCAAAGATCGCTCCCGCAAAAGCTCCAGCTTTGCGGCGCGCGCGGTGATCATCACGCAATCTTTGATTGATTGTCGCCCTCTGATCGCATGTCCTGCAGGCCGTTCGCCGGGGGAAATGCCATGTTGCGTGTCAGGACCAGATTCTGGTTTGCCGTCGCCCTACTGCTCGCCTGTCCGCTCACCCGCCACGCCGGCGCCGAGGAGGCGGGCCGGGCCGGCTTTCCGCAAACCGACTGGCCGACTGCCGCGCCCGAGGACGAAGGGATGGATTCGGCGGCGCTGGCGAAGCTCGTCGCCGCGGGCAAGACGTTCAGGTTCGACAGCCTGCTGATCACGCGCCATGGCCGCATCGTGCTCGATGCCTCCTACGCGCCCTACAAGTCCGACGAACTGCACATCATCAATTCCGCCACCAAGGCGGTGGTCGCCACGTTGATCGCGATGCTGCAGAAGGACGGCGTGCTCGACAGCCTCGATCACCCGGTGCTCGATTTCTTCTCGGATCGCAAGATCGCCGATGTCGATGCGCGCAAGCAGGCGATCACCGTGCAGCATCTGCTCAACATGACCTCGGGCCTGGACTGGGACGAAGGCTATAACGGCGGCACCGAGAAATCGATCTTCGAGATGGGACGGAGCGCCGACTGGGTCCAATACATTCTCGACCGGCCGATGGCGCATGCGCCGGGCGAGACATTCTACTACAACAGCGGCAACTCGCATCTGCTCTCCGCCATCGTGACCAGACTGACCGGCCGCAGCGCGGAGGACTTTGCCAGAGAGAGACTGTTTGCGCCGCTTGGCATCACCGGGCACGCCTGGTTCAAGGATTCCAAGGGGATTTCCGGCGGCGGCTTCGGGCTGGCGCTGAGGCCGCGCGACATGGCGCGGATCGGCTATCTCTATCTGCGCGGCGGCCGCTGGGGCGAGCAGCAATTGCTGCCACCCGGCTGGATCGAGGCCGTCAACCATGCCACGACCAGCATGAAGGCGACGTTCGATCCGGGCCTCAACTATGCCAATCAGTTCTGGGCTCTGCCGGACCGCAACGTCGTCATGGCGGTGGGTTATCATTGTCAGCTCATCATGGTGCTGCCCGATCCCGATATCGTCGCCGTGATGACCGCCCGCGACTTCTGTCCGTTCCGCAAGCTCGCGAACGACATCCTGGCCACGGTGAAATCGAACGATGCCCTGCCTGCCGCGCCCGAGGCGACGGCGGCCCTGGCCGCGGCCGTCAGCGACGCCGCGGCGGAGACACGCGGTGCTGTCGGAACCGTGCCGGACATCGCGGCGGCCATTTCGGGCAGGACCTTCAGCTTCCCGCCCGGCCCGCTCGGCATCAACGCAATCACCCTCGACCTCACAGGACCCGACCCGCATGTCGCGTGGGACATCCCGCGGCAAGGCGGCGGTGGCGGCGGCGTGCTGCATCTGCAGAGTCCGATCGGCCTCGACGGCTCCTATCGCAAGACGACGCAACCCAATCCGTGGCAGCCCTACACCTATCGGGCCATGAAGGCCAGCTGGATCGACGCCACGACGTTTGCGATCGACGTGCAGTTCATCGGCCAGGGCGAAGAGCGCATCTGGCGGCTCAGCTTCGATGGCGACAAGGTGACCTTCAAGACGAAGGGCCGCTACGGCAAGGAACTGGCGATCGAGGGGCAAGCTGTCAAATGATTCCGCGCTACAGCGGCTGCGCGTGTTCGTCTCCTCGTCGGACGGCGTGATCAATCGCTGTTGTACTTAGAACTCCGCCGCGGGGCTCGCGTTGGTCCCTCGCAAATGCCGGTCCATGCGGCCGGCAGGGAACGCGAGGAACCGATCATGTCCACCGCGACCAAGACCAAGACCAAGGCCAGCATCCGCCGGGGCGGCCCCGGCGCATCGCACGAGAATGCGAAGGCGTCTGTTCACGTCGACAAGCGGCAAGCCGATGATCCGCAGCGCCGGCACAGCCGCGTCTCCGGCGCGGGCCGCGCGCACGATTCACATCATACGCACGAGTCCGGCGCCAAAGGCGGGAACATGCATCCGTTGTCGAAAGGGACACACGCATGAGCAACAAGCATCCGAAGCTGCCGCGCCCGACCAATGTCGATCTCGTGCGCAATCCGCTGATCGGCGGCTCCAAGGGCATGACCATGGCGCAGGCCAGCCTCGACGATCTCGCGGAGCTCGCAGGCGCCAACACCATCGAGGGCGATGTCGAGAACGACACCAATGCGCAAGGCGGCATCGACAAGGCCGAGGTGATGGACCGCCGCCGCGGGCCGCCGCAATCCGATCGTGATGGACCACCGCGGCATAAGGAGCTGCAGGGCCGCAAGACGCATGAGCAGCAGTTGCGCATGCTCGAGCGCAAGCCGGACAATCCCGATTCGGCCGAGCTCGCCCGCGAGATCGAGCGTGAGCAGGATCGCGCGCGGCCGGTCGACGCGCAGCGGAGCAACGGCGAATCCGCGCCCGGCCCGCACCGCAAGGGCAAGGGCGCCGGCTCGGGCGCCATGACCGACCTGCAGGAGGATCTGCTCGGCGAGAACATGGTGCTGTCGAACCGCGACAAGACCGAGAGCTCGCGCGAGCGAGGCCAGGACGGCCGCTGGGTCGAGACCGAGCAGTTCCAGGATCACAACGACAACAAGGGCCGCGGCTGAGCGTCGCGAGCGCAACGATCGCGCCGCGACCACTGGACACCAGGCGCGATTCGAGATCGGCAGGAACAGCCACAGCACCGACCTGTTACTCCACGGCAAGGAGAGAAAGGACATGACGATGAAGACCATCACCACGATCGGCATCGCTGCCGCCTTCGCGCTGACGAGTTCCTTCGCACTGGCCCAGAGCAGCAGCGGTGCCGGCGCCAACACCGGTTCCGGCGGCTCGGCAACGGCCACCAGCCCCGGCATGAGCCGCGATGGTGCCGACACGGGCACGACGGGCTCCAACATGGGCCGCTCGTCCACGAGCTCCGACACCAGTGCGACCGGCGGCCGCACCGGCAGCAGCACCGGCGTGAGCGATGACGCCGGCGCGACGGGGGACGGCACCACCGGCACAATGAGCCCGCATTCCGGCACGATCAATCCGAAGCGCTGATAGACATCGGCGCCGGGTCCCGAAAAATGAGACCGACACTCCTTCATCCGCCAAGCGGGTGGAGGACCGCGGCGTATGCGCGCACGCTGCGCCTCGTTTGCACGCACAAGCATCGGTCTGCGCAAGACGCGATCACCGCACGCACGAGGCCGCAAAGCTGCCGCGTGCGCGCACATGTCTGAACCAATTCAGAACATGTCGACGCCGCGCTGCTTAGAGCAATTCAACGACGCGCGGCGTGTTCATCAATCCACCTCGTTGCTACACATCACGTCAAGCAAACCGTTCGCTTGAACGGCGCGACTTGGAAGTGAAAGTGAACGATGACGAATATCGAAAGCCGGCGCGCCCTGCGCACCGGCATGCGTGGCACGATTGCGATCCTGAGTGCCCTGACCGCCGACCTGCTCTACTGCTCCACACCACTCCATGCCCAATCCGAGCTGCCGCCGGTGACGGTGGACTCGCCCACGCCGAAGCGCAAACCTCCGACCGCGACTTCGGCGCCACAGCGCCGCGCGCAGGCGCAGCCATCACGGCGCGCCGTTCAGCCTCCGGCGATGCCGACGCGCGCCGAGCGTGCCGCAGCCGAAGCCGCGGTGCTCAACGCCGCCAAGCTCAACTACAGGGCCATGCCGAGCGCGTCGACCTTGCGCAGCGGCGCCTCGCCGCTCGATGCGGCGCAATCGGTCAACGTCGTGCCCGCGCAGGTGCTGAAGGATCAGCTGCCGCACAACCTCGATGACGCGCTCGCCAACATCTCTGGCGTCACCCAGGCCAACACGTTGGCCGGCACCCAGGACGCGGTGATGCGGCGCGGCTTCGGCGACAATCGCGACGGCTCGATCATGCGCAACGGCATGCCGCTGGTGCAGGGGCGCGGCCTCACCGCCGCCGTGGAGAGCGTCGAGGTGCTGAAGGGACCGGCCTCGCTGCTGTACGGCATCATGGACCCCGGCGGCGTCGTCAACACCATCAGCAAGCGCCCGGAGCTTTATCAGCACGGCTCGGTCACCTTGCTCGGCTCGGCCTATGCCAACGACAAGACCGGCGCCGACGGCACGCTCGACGTCACGGGCCCGATCGGCGATGGCGGCCTGGCCTATCGCTTCATCGGCTATGGCGTCAGCGAGGATTACTGGCGCAATTTCGGCCGCCACCGCGAGATGCTGGTGGCGCCCTCGCTTGCCTGGTACGGCGACACGACGACGGTGCAGCTCAATTATGAGCACCGCGAGTTCATCACCCCATTCGATCGCGGTACGGCCTTCATCAACGGCGCGCCGCTGGCGATCCCCGCGACGCGGCGGCTCGACGAGCCCTACAACAACATGTGGGGGCAGTCCGACCTCGTGCAGGCGTCCGTCGAGCAGAAGCTCAACGACGACTGGAAGCTGACGGCGGCCTACAACTACAACACCGAGACCTACAGCGCCAACCAGCTGCGCATCACATCGATCGACGCGACCACCGGCAAGGAGACGCGCAGCAATGACGGCACCTGGGGCTCGCTCAGCCGCGTCAGCTACGGCACCTCCTATGTGCAGGGCGGCTTCTGGATCGGCGGGATGCGCAACGAGGTGCTGTTCGGCGGCGACGCGCAATATCGCACGATCTATCGCCAAGACCTGATCCGGCAGCCCGTCGCGACGTTCAACGTCTACAACCCGGTCTACGGGCTGGTCCAGCCGGGCACGCTGGTCTCAGCCACCGACAGCGACCAGACCGACAAGCTCGGCACCTACTCGCTGTTCCTGCAGGACACGCTGCATCTCACCGACAAGCTCTCGCTGGTCGGCGGCGTGCGCTACATGGACTACGAGCAGATCGCCGGGCGCGGACGTCCGTTCAAAGCCAACACCGACGTCGCCGCCGACAAGGTGCTGCCGCTCGGCGGCGCCATCCTCAAGCTCAGCGACCAGTTTTCGCTCTATGCCAGCTACACGCAATCGCTGAAGCCGAACTCGACGATCGCGCCGCTCACCGGCGGCGTCGTGCTCGGCTCCAGCATCGCGCCGGAGGAAGGCACCTCCTGGGAGGCCGGCTTCAAGTTCGATCTCGACAAGCGGCTGTCGGGCACCGTCGCGGTCTACGACATCGACAAGCGCAACGTCCTGGTGTCGCAGACCAACGCCAGCAATTTGGTCGAATATTCCACCGCCGGCAAGGCGCGCTCGCGCGGCGCCGAGGTCGACGTCACCGGCAAGATCTCCGACCATTGGAGCATGATCGGCAGCTACGGCTACACCGATGCGCGGGTCACTGACGATCCGGTCTATGCCGGCAAGCGGCTGCAGAACGTCGCGCTGAACACCGCTTCGCTGTACCTGGTCTACGACTTCGGCACCGCCCTCCCCGGCCAGCTCCGGCTCGGCGGCGGCGCGCGCTATGTCGGCGACCGCGCCGGCGATGCCGCCAACAGCTTCGTGCTGCCGTCCTATGTGGTCGCCGATGTCTTCGCGAGCTACGAGACGAAGCATCAGAACCTGCCGGTGATCTACCAGCTCAACGTCAAGAACCTGTTCGACAACGTCTACTACCCGTCGGCCGTGAGCGCGCTGAACGTCGCGGTCGGCGATGCACGCCGGGTGTCGCTGTCGGCCACGGTGAAGTTCTAGCCATGCGCGCTTCGCGCGGCGATGCCAACGCCGCGCGCCCAACGACAACCCTTGTCCTCCTGATCCTGCCGGTCCGCTCATGAACAGACTCCCGATCAAGCCCCTCCTGCTGCAGATCCACTCCATCACCGGACTCGTCGCGGCACTGGTCCTCGCGATGATGGGCCTCACCGGCGCGATCATGAGTTTCGAGGACGAGATCCAGGCCGGTCTCAACGCATCGCTCGCGCACGTCGCCCCGGGTGCGGCCGCACCGCTGGCGCCGGGCGAGCTGGTCGCACGGCTGCAAGCCAATCCGGACGGCGGCAAGGTGGCCGCGGTCACATTGTCGCGTGATCCCCAGGCGGCGGTGCGCATCCGTTTCGCGCGCGGCGAGGATGGCGCACGACCGTCCTCGGTGTTCGTCGATCCCTATGACGGCCACGTGCTCGGCACGATCAGCGGCGAGGCGTTCTTCGCC
>JBARNF010000655.1:0-1823 GCA_049802835.1 Bradyrhizobium sp. | reverse complement strand
CCGCCTCGCGTGTCGTGACGATCGCGCGCAACGCCCCTTCCGAGTGAGGCGGGATGCGCGGAAATCTGCAGGTGATTTGCCCGTCGGCGCAAGGCCGCAGCATGCGGCAAACTGGCGCGACGGGCAGTTTGCGCAGGGCTGTCATGAGCAGACTGCCCGTCGTGCGGGTCAACACGCGCTCCGTACTCAATGTCGTCCCGGGCAAGTCCGACAACGCGCAGCGTTGACGGGCGCCGACCCGGGACCCATACGCCGCGGCGGATATGGCTGGGCGAAATGGACCGGCCATCCTGCCTCAAAGGTCTCCCTGGGGTTATGGGTCCCGGATCTGCGCGCGCGTGCCGCGCGCTTGTCCGGGACGACAGCGAGATTTTGATTGAGCGCCGTCGACTCACGCGCTGAGCGCGCGCATCTCCGCATGTAGATCCGACTTGCCTTCGAAGCCGATGCCGGGGAGATCCGGCATCGTGATGTGGCCGTCGATCACGGCAACGCCGTCGGGGAAGCCGCCATAGGGCTGGAACAGATCCGGATAGCTCTCATTGCCGCCGAGGCCGAGGCCGGCGGCGATGTTGAGCGACATCTGGTGGCCACCATGCGGGATGCAGCGGGAGGGCGACCAACCGTAGGTCCTGAGGACATCGAGCGTGCGCAGATATTCGCACAGGCCGTAGGACAGCGCGCAGTCGAACTGCAGCCAGTCGCGATCGGGGCGCATGCCGCCGTAGCGGATGAGGTTGCGCGCATCCTGGTGGCTGAACAGGTTCTCGCCGGTCGCCATCGGTCCCGGATAGAAGTCGGCGAGCGTCGCCTGCAGCTGATAGTCGAGCGGATCGCCCGCCTCCTCGTACCAGAACAGCGGATAGTCGCGCAGCATCTTTGCGTAGGCGATCGCGGTCTCCAGGTCGAAGCGGCCATTGGCGTCGACGGCGAGCTGATTGTTCGGACCGATCTCGTCGAGCACCGCCTCGATGCGCTGGCGGTCCTCCTCAATGGGGGCACCGCCGATCTTCATCTTCACGACGTTGTAGCCGCGCTCGAGATAGCCACGCATCTCGCGGCGCAGCGCCGAGAGATCCTTGCCCGGGTAGTAGTAGCCACCGGCGGCGTAGACGAACACGCGTGGATCGGCCGTGCGGTTGTGACGCTCGGCGAGCAGACGAAACAGCGGCTTGCCCGCGATCTTGGCGACCGCGTCCCAGATCGCCATGTCCAACGTGCCGACCGCGACCGAACGCTCGCCGTGGCCGCCGGGCTTCTCGTTGATCATCATCGCCGCCCAGGCCTTGTCGGGATCGATGTTGTCTTTCGTCGCGTCGAGCAGCGATGCCGGGTCCGCCTCCAGCAGGCGCGCACGAAAACGCTCGCGGATCAAGCCACCCTGGCCATAGCGGCCGTTGGAGTTGAAGCCGTAGCCGACCACGGGACGCCCCTGGCGCTCGACGTTGGTGATGACGGCGACGAGGCTCGACGTCATCTTGCTGAAGTCGATATAGGCGTTGCGGATCGGCGATGAGATCGGCTTCGTCACCTCGCGCACGTCGACGATACGGACGGTCATGGTCATTCTCCTGGTCGTTGTCGCGTGCGTCGGTCGCCCTGGTGCTAGAGCGAGGCTCCGGCGCAGATGGTGATGGTCTGTCCGGTGATCGCGCCCGCTTCCGGTGACAGCAGGAAGGCGGTGAGCGCGGCCACCTCCACTGGATCGACGAAGCGGCCCATCGGCGGCAGCACGGGCGCGGACCCGGCACGGTTCGGATCGTGCAGGAACGGTGTATCGGTCGCCGCCGGCGCGATGACGTTCACCGTCACGCGCCGCGGCG
>JBARNF010000654.1:0-4391 GCA_049802835.1 Bradyrhizobium sp. | reverse complement strand
GAGGTGGTGGATGCGCCGGTGCTGCAGCAGGCGGTCGCCTCGGGTTCGGTGTTGCGCCCTGGCGAGACCGCGACCGCCATTCGGGCCGCCTTTCGCGTCGAGAAGGCCGGCGCGCTGGTGCGGCTGGCCAAGGATGTCGGCCGCATCACCGAGAAGGCCGGAACGCGCGGCGCGCTCGATTCGCTCAAGCTCGCCGAAGGGCCGAAGGACATCGCCCGCGCCGCCCGCCTCGCCGAGACCAAGGGCGGGCAGACGCGCGCGATCCTGAAGCTGCTCGGCCGTGGCGCGCTGCTGTTGACGGCCGGCGCGTTCAATCTCGCGCTCTGGCTGTTCGGGGCGCTGATGACGCTGTTCGGCTTCGTCGCCTCGCTCAAAGCCATGACCGAACGCGCCACACAGGCCTGGCTCGATCGCGGCAAGCGGCGCCGGCTGCGCCAGATGCAGGCCGCCGCCGCCAGCCCCGAACTGGTCGCAGCCGCGCCCTGCGGCTAAACTGCTTCCGAGCATTCGTCACTCCAGACGTTCAGGACCAAACACCGATGCCGAGCTTCCACAACGGCGCCGTTGAAATCGCCTTCATCGACGAGGGAGAGGGCGATCCGATCGTGCTCGTCCACGGCTTCGCCTCGACCAAGAACGTGAACTGGGTCTATCCGGCCTGGGTGTCCGAGCTGCGCAAGGATGGCCGGCGCGTCATCGCGCTCGACAATCGCGGTCATGGCGATTCCGCCAAGCTCTACGACCCCGCGCTGTATGCGATCGCGGAGATGGCGAGCGACGTCACGGCGCTGATGGATCATCTCGGCATCGCAAGCGCCGACATCATGGGCTATTCGCTCGGCGGCCGCATCACAGGGCATATCGCGCTCGCGACGCCCGCGCGCGTGCGCTCGGCGATCTTCGGCGGCATCGGCATGGCGATGATCGAAGGCGGCGGCCCCGGCGAGAACGTCGCCTCCGCCCTGGAAGCGCCCTCGATCGACGAGGTGACCGATCCGGTCGGGCGGACGTTCCGCGCGTTTGCCGACCAGACCCGCTCAGACCGGCTGGCGCTCGCCGCCTGCATGCGCGGCTCGCGCGGATTGATGTCGCGGGAGGAGGTGGGTCGCATCAGTGTGCCGGTACTGGTCGCCGTCGGCACCACCGACGAGGTCTCGGGCGCCGGCCCCGCGCTCGGCGCGCTCATTCCGGGTGCGGAGGTGCTCGACATCCCCAACCGCGACCACATGCGCGCGGTCGGCGACAAGGTCTACAAGGCCGGCGTGATCGATTTTCTGTCGCGGCGCTGACGGCCTTCTGTAGCCCGGGCGAGCGCAGCGACCCCGGGTTCTCCCCCACAGCGCGCGTGAACCCGCATGTGGCTTCGCCCTCCGGGCTCTGGCCGACGCTCATGCGGGCTATGGGACCGTCACACCGCGGATGCGTCGGTGCGCTCGCCGCCGAACCAGCGGGCCGCCGCGATCAATACGGTGAAGGTTGCGATCCAGACCAGGCGCGCGCCGTAGCGGTCGTGCGGGCCGGAGATGACGCCGCAGATCACGGCGTTGCCGAGCAGGGCCAGCGTCACGGTGACGGCGAGCAGGGCAATGTCGTCGCGGCGCCGGCGCCAGATCGCGTGGGCGGCGATTGCAGCTGCCGCCAGCATCGAGCCCAGCGCCACCGGCACGTGCAGCCAGTTGACCAGTGCGAAATCGATCTCCCAATGCTGCTGGAGCGCCGCGCGCATCTGCCTGACCTGCGAGGGGATGTAGCGCTCGATGATGCCGTAGGTGTGTGGCACCCAGCCATTGGTGCCTTCACCGGTCGCCACGTGGATCAGCTGCTCCGCCGTTGCCACCGCGGCCGCCTTGGCCTGCCACAGCGGATAGGCGGCGAGCGACTGCTTCACGATGAAGCCCATTTCGTCGTTCATGCCCTCGAAGCGACCGAGCTTGTTGAACATGCTGTTGCCCCACAGGAAGTCGTCGGCCGTGGGCGGCAGCTCGTTGCGATAGGGGCAGAGCTTGAGCCTCTCGCGCGAGCAATGCTCCTTCAGGTACTGCGCTACGATGCCGTCCTGCAGCATGCGGCCGAAGGCGACGCCGGTGCCGCCGGGCGTCCAGGCGAGCTGGCCTGAGAGAGCGAAGTTCGCGGCCAGCAGCATCGCCGCGCCGGCCACGATCGTCATGCTGGCCTGCACCAGGCCCGAAAGCGCGATCTGCCGGCGCAGCCACGGATAGGCGATCCAGCCGGCGCAGCACAGGCCGAACAGCACGCCGAGCGTGGCGCTGTGGGTGGCGGAGGCGAAGGCCACGAAGCCGAACAGCGCGCATTTCTCCATCGCGGAGATCTTGCCGGCCTGCGTGGCCATGATGAACAGCGCAAGCACCGACAGGCCGGCGAAGATGTCGGTCAGCAGCATGCTGGCCAGCCAGGGCAGGGCGGTGGTCAGGATCAGCAGCAGGCCGATCCACAGCAGGCGCAGCGGCTGGTTGAGACCCAGGACGCGCAAGGTGAGCTGCAGGATCCATAGTGTCGCCAGGGCCTGCAGGCCGAGATTGAGCCAGAAGCTGGAGCCCTCGCCCCAATGCAGATAGAGCCCGAACACGGTCGAGCGGCTCGGCACCAGGTAGCCTTCGTACCAGCGCGCGAGATAGCCGCCTGTGTCCCACTGCAGCAGCGGATAGCCGTTCCACAGCGCCGGCGCGATCAGGAAGAGCGGGATGACGATGACGGGGAGCCAGGCCGATCCGGCCTCAGTTGCGCGTTCGTCCAGGATCTGGGTGTTACTGATGCCTGTGTCCCCCTGTTCGGAGCACCATGGCCAAAACATGGTCAGGGCGATATTCACCAATAGACGCAGCGTGATGGATGGTAAAGCAGCCCCCGTGATCAAGCGGGGGACGTTTGGCTTTCTGGCCGCGGGTGGCTCCTTTTTGCCGCAGCTGGCTCTCGAACGGTGCAGGCCGGTATCCGGCAGCCTTGCCGCCTCGCATCCGGCTGCACACATGCGAACCCGGTTCCAAGCACAGGCAGGAGATCGGCGGTGACTCGGGGGAGGCCGCTTGATTTCCGGTTCCGGCTGACCACCTTGAGCCGGTGAGGCAGCCGTGGGGCGGCGGCGTAACCGACGGGTAACCGGCGTAACGGAATTGTCTCAATCCCATGTTCTCTGGGAGGCTGGTTCTCTGGGAGGCTGGCTGGAATGGACTGACGACCTGGAGCAGCTGAAAGAGGACACCGTTCTACGCGTCGTGCTATAAACCCTGCCCACTGAATGTGCGAGAAGCGCCATGGCTATGCATCAGACTCATCAGCACGAGACGCATCAACAGGGCGGAAAGCTAGCGGCGCTTGATCCGATCTGGGATCGGATTCGCCACGAGGCCGAAGAGATCGTCCGCCGCGAGCCCGAGCTCGCGACCTTCATCTACTCGACCGTGCTGCATCACAGCCGGCTGGAGGACTCGGTCGTGCATCGTGTCGCCGAGCGCCTCGATCACTCCGCGCTCTCGGGTGACCTGATCCGCCAGACCTTCGACGATGCGCTGCGCGACGAGCCGGATCTCGGCCATGCCTTTCGCGCCGACCTCGTCGCCGTCTATGACCGCGATCCGGCCACCTCGCGCTTCATCGATGCGCTGCTGTACTTCAAGGGCTTCCACGCGCTGCAGACGCATCGGCTGGCGCATTGGCTGCACCGCAAGAGCCGCAAGGATTTCGCATTCTATCTGCAGAGCCGTTCGTCGGCCGTGTTCCAGACCGACATCAACCCGGCCGCGCGGATCGGGCGTGGCATCTTCCTCGATCACGCCACCGGCTTCGTCTGCGGCGAGACCGCCATCATCGAG
This sequence comes from Bradyrhizobium sp., assembly GCA_049802835.1. Classification (GTDB taxonomy): domain Bacteria; phylum Pseudomonadota; class Alphaproteobacteria; order Rhizobiales; family Xanthobacteraceae; genus Bradyrhizobium. The sequence continues at coordinate 561 of JBARNF010000654.1, read as the reverse complement.
GACAACGTCTCGATCCTGCATGGCGTGACGCTCGGCGGCACCGGCAAGGAGAATGAGGATCGTCACCCCAAGATCCGCCATGGTGTGCTGATCGGCGCCGGCGCCAAGGTGCTCGGCAACATCGAGGTCGGTCACTGCGCGCGGATCGCCGCCGGCTCGGTCGTGGTGAAGCCGGTCCCGAACAATGTGACCGTTGCCGGCGTACCGGCGAAGATCGTCGGCGAGGCCGGCTGTGCGGAGCCGTCGCGCACGATGGACCAGATGATCAACGCCATCGGGATATGAACCGCAAAGCGCGATCTGCGATCGCGAAGTCAAGAGCTTTCCAATATCGGGATTTCGTGCCAACACACTGACCGTCTGTGGATTTGACGATCCGCCATTTGTTTCGGCAGAATGAATGTGAGATCCAAGATGTCCCTTTCAGGTCCGTTCGACAACGCCGGCGTCGTCTCGCCACGATCAACGGACTGGAATGTCGAACTCAGGGACGAGGGCTCTGCCCTGCGTCGTCTTTGAGAAGCAACAAACCCCGCTGCCGATTGGAGATCACCGTGGACG
>JBARNF010000653.1:0-4960 GCA_049802835.1 Bradyrhizobium sp. | reverse complement strand
CATCGAGGCTGAACTGCGCGATGACGCGCGCCCGTGCCCGCTCCCCCATCGCGGCCGCGGCAGCTGGATCGCGCATCAGCGGCTCGAGCGCCTCGACCAGCACATCGACATCGCCCGGCGGCACCAGCACGCCGCTCACGCCGTCCTCGACCACGATCTCGGCGGCCCCGGCGCGCGCGGCCACCAGCGCGGCACCCACGGCCATCGCCTCGATCAGCGTGAGGCCGAAGCCTTCGTTGCGCGAGGTGAATGCGTAGATGGTGAGACGCTGGTACCAGCGCTGCACCTCGGCGATGTCGAGCTCGCCGGTGATGACGATGCGCTGCTCCAGGCCCGCGGCCGCGATCTGCTTTTTCAGCTCGCTCGCGAACGGCATCTGCTCCGGCGTCACGGCGCCGACCAGCACGGCGGAAAAATCCGGAAAACGCGGCAGCAGCCGGCACATCGCGGCGACGAACACGTCGCTGCCCTTCTGCGCGCGCACGCGACCGAAGCAGCCGATCGCGTATTTGCCCGGCAATCCGCTCTCGGCAAAGGCCGCGGCACGATCCGCCGGCGGCGCATAGACCTCGGTGTCGACGCCGTGCGTAATGACCGTCGATTCACGCTTGAGATAGGACGCCGAGATGTCGCTGGTCGCGATGATCGCATCCATGCGCCGGATCAGCCAGCGCGTGATCCAGCTGTGGTGGCGCTGCGCGGCCGAGGTGAACACCAGCTTCAAAGGCCATCCGAGCGCACGCAGCAGCACGCCTGCAATCATCTCGTTGTTGCGCCGGGCGTGCCAGATCAGCGGCCGACGCCGGCCGCATAGCCTGAACAGATCGGCGGCGCCGATCTGCGCAATTCCCTCCGGCGCGTAGGTGCCGAGCCAGGCCGCGCGCACGCGGGCAGCGAGCTTCGGCGCCACCATCCGGTTGGTCGCCGTCACGCCCGAATAGCGCCGGTGCAGGTTGGGCACGATCACGTCGAGATCGGCGGCGGAAAACGGCTCGGCAGACACCACTCACTCCAATTGCAGCGGTTTCCTATACGCAACATTAGGCATTGCCGCCAGTTCGCGCCCGGTGAAACAGGTCCTTCACCCCAGCCGCGTTAGCGTCGGCCAAAATAAACAGGGATCGTGTCAAACAATGACCGTACTGGTGACTGGCGGCGCCGGCTATATCGGCAGCCACATGGTGCTCGCGCTGGCCGAAGCCGGCGAAAGCGTCGTGGTGATCGACAATCTCTCGACCGGCTTTTCCGGCTTCCTGCCGGACAGCGTGCCGCTGTTCATCGGCGATGCCGGTGACGAAAACCTCGTGGATGGCGTCATCAGCCAGCACGGCGTCGACAGCATCATCCATTTCGCGGGATCGGTGGTCGTGCCGGACTCGTTGCGCGACCCGCTGCTCTATTACCGCAACAACACGGTGACGACGCGCAACCTGCTGAACGCGGCGGTCAAGCGCGGCGTCAGCCGCTTCATCTTCTCCTCGACCGCCGCCGTCTACGGCAATCCGGACGACGTTCCAGTACCGGAGACCGCGCCGACGCGGCCGACCTCGCCCTACGGCACCTCGAAGCTGATGGCCGAGATCATGCTGCACGATGTCGCGGCCGCGCACGACCTGAACTACGTCGTGCTGCGCTACTTCAACGTCGCCGGCGCCGATCCGCAGGGCCGCATCGGGCTTGCCACCGTCGGCGCAACGCATCTGATGAAGATCGCGATGGAGGTGGCGACGGGACAGCGAGCCAAGATCGACGTCTACGGCACCGACTATCCGACGCCCGACGGCACCTGCATCCGCGATTTCATCCATGTCAGCGATCTCGCGCAGGCGCATCGCGCCGCCCTGGCCTACTTGCGCACCGGTGGCAGCTCGGTCACGTTGAATTGTGGTTATGGCCGCGGCTATTCCGTGCTGGAAACCATCGAAGCGGTCAGGCGCGTCTCCGGCCGCGCGATTCCCACCCAATATGCGCCGCGCCGCCCTGCCGACATCATGACCATGGTCGCCGATACCAGCCGTATCAGGGCGCTGCTCGACTGGGCCCCGGCCTATGACAATCTGGAAACGATCGCCGCCCATGCGCTCGCCTGGGAAGAGAAACTGTTCCTGGAACGCCACAGCGGCGCGCTGCAGCAGGCCTCCGCCTAGAATCAACGAGTTAGCCGGTCCTCGAGGGGCTTGAAAAAGCCGCCCCGAGCGGGCAAGCACTCCTGTCCGCCCGGCGATTTGTCCCGGCGGCCAGGGACCAGAATGGCCAGCTTTCCGAAGAAGATCACCGACGACCCCTATGGTGCCGCGATCCTGGTCCGGCGCCTCGTCATGGAACAGGGCATCCTGTATTGGCGGCGCTACCTGACCGCCTTCGCGCTGATGGCCGTCGCGGCCGGCGCCAGCGCCGGCGCCGCCTACATCCTGGGCCAGGTGATCAACAAGGCCTATGTCGACCGGAGCATTCCCGGCATCGCCGTGCTCTCCGGCATCACCGTGCTGCTGCTGTTCGTCAAGGGCGTCTCGACCTACGGCTATGCGGTGATCCTGTCGAAGATCTCGAACGCGATCCTCGCCAACAACCAGCGCCAGCTGTTCGCCAAGCTGATGAGCGAGAGCATCGGCTTCTTCTCCGAGCGCCATTCGTCGGAGTTCCTGGCGCGACTGACGGCCGGCGCGAAATCGATCACCGACGTGCTGACCATGCTGATCAACGCGATCGGCCGTGATCTCCTGCTGCTGATCAGCATGATCGCCGTGATGGTCTCGCAGGACCCCTGGATGTCGCTGCTCGGGCTCGTCGTCGTGCCGCCGGCGATGCTGGTGCTGCGCAAGCTGGTCAAGCGCATCAAGGGCCTCGCCTACAACCAGTTCACCGGCACCGCCGACATCCTCGAGACCATGCAGGAATCGCTGCAGGGCATCCGCACCGTCAAGGCCTTCACCCTCGAAGAGGCGATGCGGGCGCGCATCGACGAGAACATCGCCATCGTTGAGCGCAACGCCAACAAGATGGCCCGGGTCTCGAACCGCTCCAACCCGCTGATGGAGATGCTGGGCGGCTTCGCCGTCGCCGGCTGCCTGATGTATGGCGGCTACGCCGTGATCGCGCTCAACGCAACGCCCGGCCAGTTCTTCTCGTTCATGACCGCCTTCCTGATGGCGACCGAGCCGGCCAAGCGGCTGGCGCGGCTGAACATCGACCTCAACAGCCAGCTGGTCGGCGCGCGCATGCTGCTCGAAGTGGTCGACACCCCGGCTAGCGAGAAGCCCGACGACGACAAGCCGGCGCTGCAGCTGACGCAGGCCAAGATCGAGTTGCGCGACGTCTCCTTCGCCTATCGCAACAACGAGCCGGTGCTCAACCGCATGAGCTTCGTTGCCGAGCCCGGCAAGGTCACCGCGCTGGTCGGCCCGTCCGGCGGCGGCAAGTCGACGGTGCTGGCGCTGCTGTTGCGCTTCTACGAGGTGAGCGAAGGCGACATCCTGATCGACGGCCAGTCGATCTCGAAAGTGTCGCGCCGCTCGTTGCGCGAGCAGGCCGCCTATGTCGGCCAGGACGTCTATTTGTTCCGCGACACCGTCCGCGCCAACATCGCCTTCGGCAAGCCGGGCGCGAGCGAGGCCGAGATCATCGACGCCGCGAAGGCCGCCTGCGCCCACGACTTCATCATGAGCTTCCCGCTCGGCTACGACACGCCGGTCGGCGAGCACGGCACGCAGCTGTCGGGCGGCCAGCGCCAGCGCATCGCCGTGGCGCGCGCGCTGATCCGCAACGCCCCGATCATCCTGCTGGACGAAGCCACCGCGGCGCTCGATTCCGAGTCCGAGCGCCAGGTGCAGGAGGCCATCGAGCACCTCTGCCAGAACCGCACCACGATCGTGATCGCGCACCGGCTGCACACCATCATGAATGCCGACGCCATCCTGGTGGTCGAGGCCGGCGACATCGTCGAGCGCGGCCGGCATGACGATCTGTTGCGCCGTGGCGGCCGCTATGCTTCGTTCTTCCGCCTGCAACAGCGCGACATGGGGCCTGTCGTCATCCCGATGAGCGCGACCTCCTAAAACGATCCCCATAGCCGCACCGAGATCAGTCATGAGCGCCACGTCCTTCGTCATCCCGGCCCTGCCGCAGCCCTCGCTTCCCGTCGTCGGAGAAGCCGGCGCCTTCCCGGTCCGCCGCATCTGGTGCGTCGGCCGCAACTATCTCGAGCACATCCGCGAGATGGGCAATGACGAGCGCGATCCGCCGTTCTTCTTCGCCAAGCATGCCGACATGCTGGAGCCCGAGGGCGCCGTGATCCCCTACCCGCCGCTGACCAAGGACATGCATCACGAGGTCGAGCTGGTGGTGGCGCTCAAGAGCGGCGGCCTCAACATCACGACCGACAAGGCGCTCGACCACGTCTACGGCTACGCCGTCGGCATCGACCTCACCCGCCGCGACCTGCAGCTCGCCTCCCGCAAGATGCAGCGCCCCTGGGAGGTCGGCAAATCGTTCGACCACTCCGCGCCCTGCTCCGCCATCCAGCCCTCGGCGAAGATCGGCCATCCGGCGAAGGGCAAGATCTGGCTGTCCGTGAACGGCACCGAGAAGCAGACCGGCGACCTCTCCGAGCTGATCTGGAACGTGCCCGAGATCATCTGGAAGCTGTCCCAGCAGGTCGAGCTCGCCGCCGGCGACATCATCATGACCGGCACGCCTGCCGGTGTCGCGGCGATCGTGCCCGGCGACAAGATCGAGTGCGGCGTCGACGGCGTCGGCACGCTGAAGGTCTCGATCGGCGCGGCGGCGGCGTAAGGCGCAGGCTCGACACTCAAGCTTCGATCTCCAAAAGGCCGCGTCGCGCGGCCTTTTTCTTTTCATGATGTCGAGCCGCCCGGCTTCAGCAGATGCCGGTGTCCACCCTCCCCTGGAGGGGGAGGGTCGCCTCACGGAGAGCGAAGCGACCTGTGAGGCGGGGTGGGGT
>JBARNF010000652.1:0-22074 GCA_049802835.1 Bradyrhizobium sp. | reverse complement strand
GTGCGGTACTCGATCGGAACCGGATTGCCGGCGCCCTGCAGGGTCAAGGGCAGCTTGCCACCCTCGCCGCCAGCGATCACCCTGGCGCCCATCAGCGCCAACGGATCGAGGATGCGCCGCATCGGGCGGCTGCGCAGCGAGGCATCGCCGTCGAACACCGCCGTGATCGGGCAGCCCGCCACCGCACCCATCACCAGCCGGCAACCGGTGCCGGAGTTGCCGAAATCGAGCGTCGCCGCCGGCTGGGCGAAGCCGCCGACCCCCATGCCGTTCACCGTCCAGGCGAATTCACCGGTACGTTCGACCTTGGCGCCCAGGGTCCGCATCGATTTGGCGGTGTTGAGGACGTCCTCACCCTCGAGCAGACCGGAAATCCTGGTTTCGCCGACCGACAATGCGCCCAGGATCAGCGCCCGGTGCGAGATCGACTTGTCGCCGGGCACGCGAATCGTGCCGGACAGCGGTCCGCTGGCGCGTGATTCGAGCGGAGTGGGCGGGCTGGATGTCGACACGGCGTTCCCCTCTGTGGTCGGACCGGGCAGGTATCACAGGCCCAGTCGGTCGTCACGGGCCGTCATTTCTGGTTGAAAGCGCTATTGACAGCGGCGCGGCAACTAGCCAAGTGAGACACCGCTTTTCAGACATTGCCAGGACGCCTCCACGTGGCCAAATCCGAGCTCGGAACCAAACGTATTTGCCCGACAACGGGCAAAAAGTTCTATGACCTCAATAAGAACCCGGTGATTTCGCCCTACACCGGCGAGGTCGTGCCGATCGCACCGGTGGCCCCCACCCGCGCGATGCGCGGCGAGGCTTCTCGTGCCGCGGCAGCTGCTGCTGCGGATACCGCGCACGAGCCGGCCGAGGCCGAGGAGTTGGTGCCTCTCGAGGAGGCCGACGCCGAGGAGAACACCGGCAAGGTCAAGGCCGTCGTTCCCGAAACGGAAGACGACATCGAGATCGACGAGACCCTCGACGACGACGAGGACGACGATTCGACCTTCATCGCCGACGAAGAAGAAGGGGATGAAGACGTCACCGACATCATTGGCGACGTCGGAGGCGATGAAGACACTTGAGATCAGCCGCGAACTGTGGTTCACGGTGCTCCCCGGCGGTCGCCCAGACCGCCGGTTCGGTTAAGGGGCCATAGCTCAGCTGGGAGAGCGCTTGCATGGCATGCAAGAGGTCGGCGGTTCGATCCCGCCTGGCTCCACCAGCCTTCGCTCGCTTCGCGAGCTTCGGCTCGGCAAGCCACCCCAAACTGCCAATCGCGCGAAGCGGGCGAAGGCTGCTGAGAAGTAGCTGGACGCCACGTGGAAGCTCGCCAAAATGCCTGACCTGAGTTGCATCAGGGACCGGCGCAGGCATGAAGTTCGTCTACATTCTCGAGAGTCTGGACGGCGAGCATTTCTACGCCGGAATCACCGACGACGTCCCGGCCCGTGTCACAAAGCACAATGCGGGCGAAGTTCCGCACACGTCAAAGTTTCGGCCATGGCTGCTCAAGACTTACGTCGCCTTCAGCGACGTAAAACAGGCGGCTGCTTTTGAGAAGTATCTCAAATCGGGTTCAGGCCGCGCGCTCGCAAAGAAGCGCCTCTAGCCGCCCCGGCGGCTCAACGCCCTCCCTACCCCTCCGCCGCGGCATCGAGATGCTCCCGCAGCTTGACCAGCCTGCCGTGCAGATCGGCGAGCTCGGCGATCGAGCATCCGGTCGCGTCGAGGATCGCCGGCGGCACGATCGCCCTCGCCTTGTCGCGCAAGGCCGCTCCCTGAGCGGTGAGGGTGACGAGAACCTGACGCTCGTCCTCGGCCGACCGCGTCCGCTTGATCAGATACAGCGCCTCGATCCGCTTCAATAGCGGCGTCAGCGTGCCCGAATCCAAAAACAGCCGCTCGCCGATCTCCTTCACCGTGAGCCCATCCCGCTCCCACAGCACCAGCATGACCAGATATTGCGGATAGGTCAGTCCCAGATGGTCCAGCAGCGGCTTGTAGACGCGGTTGAAGGCGTGCGCGGTGGAATAGACCGCAAAGCAGAGCTGGTTGCCGAGCTGGAGCGGCGCGTCGGCCGCAGTCTTCTTTCGCATGGTCACACCGGGGATCGATCGTCGGGTGCATCTTGGGGCGTGCGGCCGGGCATGGACAATGGCCCGGACGCGGCGATCACGACTTTTCTACCGAACAATTATATTGTGCACAATGTAATTGTGTGCAATATGACCGTCGCTCGAATTGTGCAACCGGGAGATCCCAGATGTCCGTGAACGTCCTCTACAAGACCAGCGCCAAGGCCACCGGCGGCCGCGACGGCGAAGCCGCTACCCTCGACGGCTCGCTCAGCGTCAAGCTCTCCACCCCGAAGGAACTCGGCGGCGGTGGCGGCGCCGGCAACAACCCCGAACAGCTGTTCGCCGCCGGCTACGCCGCCTGCTTCATCGGCGCGATGAAGTTCGTCGGCTCGCAGGGTGGACCGAAGGTGCCGGCCGATGCATCGGTCACGTCAACCGTCGGCATCGGGCCGCGCTCCGAGGGCGGCTTCGGCATCACGGTCGAGCTGGCCGTGTCGCTGCCAGGCCTCGCCAAGGCCGACGCCGAGGCGCTGGTGGCGAAGGCGCATGAGGTGTGCCCCTATTCCAACGCCACCCGCGGCAATGTCGACGTCAAGCTGACGGTAGTCTGATCCGTCCATTCCGTCCTGCGGCAGGGGATCGTGCAAAGGTCCCCTGCCCACGCATATGGGCCGACCCGCCGCCGCATTTGCGCACGCAGGCTGGCGGTGCTTTATGATCGCGAGCTGACACCACTCTCGCGAAGCCCTCGATGACCCCTCAATTTGCTCCCGGCGCCATGGCCGGACTGCGCGTGATCGATCTCACGCGCGTGCTCGGCGGCCCGTATTGCACCCAGATCCTGGCCGATCACGGCGCTGACGTGATCAAGGTCGAGCCGCCGGCCGGCGACGAGGTTCGCGACTGGGGCCCTCCCTTCCACGACGAGGACGCCGCCTATTTCGTCGGCATCAACCGCAACAAGCGCTCGATCGGACTCGACCTCGCCTCCGAAGGCGGCCGCGCGGTGCTGATGAAGATGCTCGAGACCGCCGACGTGCTGATCGAGAACTTCAAGCCCGGCACGCTGGAGAAGTGGGGCATCGGCAGCGACACGCTGCGCGATCAATTTCCGCAACTCGTGCACTGCCGCATCTGCGGTTTCGGCGCCGACGGGCCGCGCGGCGGCAACCCCGGCTATGACGCGATCATCCAGGCGATGACCGGCATGATCGCGGCCACCGGCTCGCCCGAAAGCGGCCCGATGCGGATCGGCGTGCCGCTGGTCGACATCACCACGGGACTCTATGCCGCGATCGGCATCCTGATGGCGCTGTCGGAACGGCAGCGCTCAGGGATCGGCCAATTCCTCGAGGTGACGCTGTACGAGACCGGCCTTGCCATCATGCATCCGCACACCGCGAACTATTTCATGCATGGCAAGCCGCCGTCGCTGACCGGCAATGAGCATCCGAACCTCGTGCCTTACGCGATCTTTCCGACCAAGACGGACGACATCTTCATCGGCGTCGGCAATGACGGCACCTTCCGCAAGCTCGCCAAGGAGATCGGCCGCCCCGAGCTCGGCACCGATCCGCGCTTCGCCCGCAACAGGGACCGCATCGCCAACCGCGAGGCGCTGCGCGTGGAACTCGCCGCAATATTCAGCCAGTTCGAGGCCGAGCCGCTGTGCGACCGGCTGCTCGCCGCCGGCCTGCCCGCCGGCCCGGTGCAGAAGATCGACCAGGCGCTGACCAATCCCCATACGCTCCATCGTGGCGATATCATCGAGAAGGACTGGTACAAGGGCGTGGCCTCACCGATCCGGCTCGATCGCACCAAGCCGAGCCTGCGCGCCACGCCGCCGAAGTTCAGCCAGCATGCCGAAGAGGTGCTGGCCGAGTTCGGCTATTCGCAGCGCGAGATCGAGGCCCTGCTGGCGGACGGCACGGTCTGCACCGAACGGAAACGCTGAGGCGCCATCGACCTGTCGCCTGCCACCACGATGGTCGCACTCGCGGCGCGGCGGGAGGCCGCCGCGGGCCGCGTGTGCCCGAGGCCGCCGCGAAGCAGCGCCAACGCGCTTTCCCCAGGCGAACCAAACGGTTATACATTCACGAAACTGTCATCTCGCGCTGCTACGGCCCCGAAGCTGATGACGTTCACGGGAGGTATTTTTTATGTCACTTCGACAATTCTGGACGGCCGCCACTGCGGCAGCCACGCTGGTCCTTGCGGCCGCCGCACCCGCGCACGCGGTGACCGAGATACAGTGGTGGCACGCGATGACGGGCGCGAATAACGACGTGATCGTCAAGCTTGCCACCGATTTCAACGCATCGCAGAGCGACTACAAGGTCGTCCCGACCTACAAGGGCAACTACGCCGACACGATGAATGCGGGCATCGCGGCTTTCCGCGCCGGCAACGCACCGCATATCATGCAGGTGTTCGAAGTCGGCACCGCGACCATGATGGCGGCCACCGGCGCCGTGAAGCCGGTCTACAAGCTGATGCAGGACGCGGGCGAGACGTTTGATCCGAAGAGCTACCTGCCTGCGATCACCGGCTATTACTCGACCTCCAAGGGCGAGATGCTGTCGTTCCCCTTCAACTCGTCCTCCACCGTCATGTGGGTCAACCTGGACGAGCTGAAGAAGGTCAACGCCGAGATCCCCAAGACCTGGCCCGAGTTGTTCGAGACCGCCAAGAAGCTGAAAGCGGCCGGCCACCCGACCTGCGGCTTCTCCGGCTCCTGGGTGACCTGGGTCAATCTCGAGCAGCTGTCCGCTTGGCACAACGTGCCGCTCGCCAGCAAGGCGAACGGTCTCGACGGTTTCGACACGGTGCTCGAGTTCAACGGTCCGCTGCAGGTGAAGCATCTCGAAAATCTCGTCGAGCTGCAGAAGGACAAGACCTACGACTACGCCGGCCGCACCAACACCGGCGAAGGCCGCTTCACGTCCGGCGAGTGCCCGATCTACCTGACCTCGTCGGCGTTCTTCGGCAACGTCAAGGCGCAGGCCAAATTCGCCTTCACTGCTGCGCCGATGCCGTACTACCCGGACGTCAAGGGCGCACCGCAGAACTCGATCATCGGCGGTGCCTCACTGTGGGTGATGGGCGGCAAGAGCGCCGACGAATACAAGGGCGTGGCGAAGTTCCTGACCTTCCTCTCGGACACCGATCGTCAGGTCTACATCCACAAGGCCTCGGGCTATCTGCCGATCACCAAGGCGGCCTACGCGAAGGCCAAGGCCGAGGGCTTCTACAAGGATCAGCCCTATCTGGAGACGCCGCTGCTCGAATTGACCAACAAGGAGCCGACGGAGAATTCCCGTGGCCTGCGTCTGGGCAACATGGTGCAGCTGCGTGACGTCTGGTCGGAGGAGATCGAGCAGGCGCTGGCCGGCAAGAAGACTGCCAAGCAGGCGCTGGACGCCGCCGTCGAGCGTGGCAACCAGATGCTGCGCCAGTTCGAGAAGACGGCCGTGAAGTGAGGCCATGAGCCGGCAGGCCGCCCGCGGCCTGCCGGCTCGCCGACCGACCATGCAAAAGAACGCCATCTTCCGATCAAAACTGCTGCCGTTCGTGCTGGTCGCTCCCCAGCTCGCGATCGTGCTGATCTTCTTCTATTGGCCCGCAATCCAGGCCGTCATCCAGTCGTTCCTGCTGCAGGACGCGTTCGGCCTGTCCACGAGCTTCGTCTGGTTCGAGAACTACGCTGACCTGCTCAGCCAGCCGGACTATTTTGAAGCCATTCTCCGCACCTTCGGCTTTTCTTTCGCCATCGCGTTCTCGTCGCTGTCGGTCGCGCTGCTGCTCGCGGTCATGGCGGATAAGCCGCTGCGCGGCGTCACGCTGTACCGCACGCTGCTGATCTGGCCCTATGCGGTGGCACCGCCGGTGGTGGGCGTGCTCTGGATCTTCATGCTGCATCCGTCGCTGGGCGTGATCTCGCGCTATCTGCGCGCGATGGGCATCGACTGGAATCCGCTGCTCGACGGCGACCAGGCGGCGCTGCAGATCATCCTGGCCGCGGCCTGGAAGCAGATCTCCTACAACTTCCTGTTCTTCCTTGCCGGGCTGCAGAGTATCCCCCGAAGCGTGCTCGAGGCCGCCGCGATCGACGGCGCGCGGCCGATGCGGCGGTTCTGGACCGTGACCTTCCCGCTGCTGTCGCCGACCATCTTCTTCCTGCTGGTCATCAACATCGTCTACGCCTTCTTCGAGACGTTCGGCATCATCGACACGATGACCCGCGGCGGTCCCGGCAAGTCCACCGAGACGCTGGTCTACAAGGTCTACACGGATGGCCTGCTCGGCGGCAATCTCGGCTCCTCGGCCGCACAATCCGTCGTTCTGATGGTCATCGTCATCGTGCTGACGGCGATCCAGTTCCGTTTCGTCGAGCGCAAGGTGAACTACTGATGGTCGAGCAAGAGGGCATCCGGCGCTACGTCGCGCACGCCATCCTGTGGATCGGCATCGCGATCGTCGCATTCCCGGTCTATCTCGCTTTCGTGGCCTCTACTCAGGACAACGCGGTCATTGCCAACGGGCAGATGTCGCTGCTGCCCGGCGGGCACTTCCTGTCGACCTATTATCAGACGATCTTCGTCGGCACGACCGGCTCGACCCGCGAGCCGGTCGCAACGATGCTCTTGAACTCGCTGATCATGGCGCTGCTGATCGCGGTCGGCAAGATCGCCATCTCGATCATCTCGGCCTATGCGATCGTCTACTTCCGCTTTCCGTTCCGCATGCCGATCTTCTGGCTCATCTTCATCACCCTGATGCTGCCGGTGGAGGTGCGCATCTATCCGACCTACAAGATCGTCGCCGACCTGCACATGCTCGACAGCTACGCCGGACTTGCGTTGCCGCTGATCGCCTCGGCAACCGCCACGCTGCTGTTCCGCCAGTTCTTCATGACCGTGCCGGATGAGCTGCTCGAAGCCTCGCGTATGGATGGCGCCGGCCCGCTTCGTTTCTTCTGGGACACGCTGTTGCCGCTGTCGCGCACCAACATGGCGGCGCTGTTCGTGATCCTGTTTATCCTCGGCTGGAATCAGTATCTCTGGCCGCTGCTGATCACCACGCGCGACGACATGCAGACCATCCAGATCGGCATCCGCAAGATGATCACGACGACCGACGCGCTGACCGAGTGGCCGGTCGTGATGGCGACGGCGGTGCTCGCGATGCTGCCGCCGGTGTTCGTTGTCGTCGTCATGCAGCGCCTGTTCGTCAAGGGGCTGGTGGAGACGGAAAAGTGACGAGGAGACGAATGGCGAATAGCGGGTGGCGAATAGGGATGTTCGCCCGGCGGCTCGCTTCGTCCCCTTCCCTATTTGCTGCTCCCCATTCGCTATTCGCTAGGTAACCAATGGCCAACGTCACCCTCCGCAACGTCCGCAAGGTCTATCAGGGCGGCTTCGAAGCCATCAAAGGCGTCGATATCGACGTCGGTGACGGCCAGTTCTGCGTGCTCGTCGGCCCCTCGGGTTGCGGCAAATCCACCCTGCTGCGGATGGTCGCAGGGCTGGAGACGATCACCTCGGGCGAGATCGACATCGGCGGCCGCATCGTCAATGCGATCGAGCCCGCCGACCGCGACATCGCGATGGTGTTCCAGAACTACGCGCTGTATCCGCACATGACCGTCTACAACAATATGGCCTATGGCCTGCGCAATCGCCGCATGCCGGAGAAGGAGATCAAGACGCGGGTCGAGGACGCGGCGCGCATCCTCGAGCTCGGCACCATGCTGGAGCGGAAGCCGCGCCAGCTCTCCGGCGGCCAACGGCAGCGCGTTGCGATGGGCCGCGCCATCGTCCGCCAGCCGAAAGTGTTCCTGTTCGACGAGCCGTTGTCGAATCTCGACGCCAAGCTGCGCATCGCCATGCGGGTCGAGATCCGCAAGCTGCAGCGACGGCTCAATACGACGGCAATCTACGTCACCCATGATCAGCTCGAGGCAATGACGCTGGCCGACATCCTCGTGGTGATGAATGGCGGTCAGGTCGAGCAGATCGGCAGACCGCTCGAGATCTATCAGCGGCCGGCGACGACCTTCGTGGCGTCGTTCATCGGTGCCCCGCCGATGAACCTGATGCCGATCGATGGCGTCCGCGCTCAGCTGCTGGGGGCTGACGCGGTTCCGGCAGAGGCTGGCCAGCTCGGCATCCGGCCAGAGGATTTCGAACTTGGTGAGGCCGTCCCGTCTGGCGGCATCGGTCTCGACCTCAGGGTCGACGCCGTCGAACACGTCGGGGCCGAGACCTTCGTCTACGGCGCCCGCCAGGATGTTGGTCACAATGACAGCCTCAGCGCCACCGCCAATGACGTGATCGTGCGGCTGCCGGGCACGGCGGCACCGGATATCGGCAGCCGGATTCGTGCCGTTGCGCCGCGGACCAAGCTGCATCTGTTTTCGGCCGACGGCCGCCGCCGCCTGGCGACCTAAACCGTTCCACAGTCAAGACGTTCCGGCGATTTCCCGGCGCTTGAACGCGCCTGGGATCGTGCCCATATTGCTGCTCAAGGGGTGCCGTCAGGGCCCTGATACATCAAAGTCGCTTCGAGAGGACTTTGTAAACCATGTCTCGTGTTCCTTCGCTCTCCAGTCCGTTCCTTCTGGGCTTCGACGAGATCGAGCGCGTGCTCGACCGCGTCGTCAAAGGTGCCGACGGCTATCCGCCCTACAATATCGAGCGGTTCGAGCGCACCAATGGCCAGCCTGAAAGGTTGAGGATCACGCTGGCGGTGGCGGGCTTCACCCGTGACCAACTCGATGTCACCATTGAGGAAAACCAGCTCGTCATCCGCGGCCGGCAGCAGGACGACAAGGCCAGGCAATACATTCACCGCGGCATTGCCGCGCGCCACTTCCAGCGCACCTTCGTGCTGGCGGAGGGAATGCACGTGCTCGGTGCGGATCTGAAGAACGGGTTGTTGTCGGTCGACCTGGCCAGGCCGGAGCCTGAGCGGATCGTTAAGACAATAGCGATCAATGAACACGAATAATGGTTTTGATGGAACGAGTAGCGGACTCGACCGCTTGAGTCTCAGAAGGAGTCGAGACCATGACTGAAGTTGACGTTGCGTCTGATTCCCGCGTCTCCCTGGAGGCGCTGGCCACCCTGGGTGAAGGTCACATCGCCTATGTGAAGCAGATCCGTTCCGAGGACGTGCCGGACCTGTTTCCAGAGGCGCCGCGGATCGCGCCGGGCCTGAAGCTGTTCGCGCTGCATGCCGCCGACGGCACGCCGATCATGCTCACCGACAGCCGCGAGGCGGCGATCGCCAATGCGTGGAGCCACGAGCTCCAGGCCGTGAGCGTGCACTGATACGCAACTGGGCCGTCTTCCCTGCCATGGCGGGCTGTTGCGGGACCCATACCGCTGAAACGTTGCCATACCCGGGCCGTCCCCTGACAAGGGGATGGCCGTTTTTTCTGGTCGGGTACGAGGATCGCCGCGCATGACCTCGCTGATCACGCCGGTCACCGCATCCGGGCTGAGAGCAGAACCGGCGCGCGCGGCAGCACTGCTCGATCTCAACAACGCACATGCCTCCGAGCTGTCGTGGCTCACGCCCGAAGCGTTCGCGCGTTTGCTCGGTCAGGCGTGGCGGGCCTGGCGGATCGGCCAGACCGACGCGCTGATGATCGCGCTGGACGAGACCGCGGACTACGACAATCCGAACCATCGCTGGTTTCGCGCGCGCTACGAGCGCTTCGTCTATGTCGATCGCATCGTGGTGGCCGAGGCCGCCCGCGGCCGCGGCCTGGCGCGCCGGCTCTATGAACAGCTGATTCGAGAAGCGGCCGCGGCCGGACACGAACGCATGGTCTGCGAGGTCAATCTGGACCCGCCGAATCCGCGGTCGGACGCCTTTCACGCCGCGCTCGGTTTCACGGTGCTGGCGACGGCCCGCATCCATGACGGCGCCAAGACCGTGCGCTACCTGATCAAGTCGCTGCGGTAGACGATAAGGGATTTGGACGCCGGCTCAGGCCGCAGACGCCGGCGGCAGCGCCAGCACCGAAAAGATCGCCTGGGCATCGCGGGAAGCCCTGAGCTTCTTGGCGACGTCCTGGTCACGCAACAGTCGCGCGATGCGCGCCAACGCCTTCAGATGATCGGCACCGGCCCCTTCGGGCGCGAGCAGCAGGAACACGAGATCGACCGGCTGGCCATCCATGGCTTCGAAATCGATCGGCCGCTCCAGCCGCGCGAACAGGCCGAACAGCTTCTCGAGCTTCGGCAGCTTGCCATGGGGGATCGCCACACCGTAACCGACCGCAGTCGTTCCGAGCTTCTCCCGCTGCAGCAGGACCTCGAAGATCGTGCGCTCGTTCTGTCCGGTCAGGGCGGCGGCCCGGGCAGCCAGCTCCTGCAGCGCCTGCTTCTTACTGATGACCTTCAAAGCCGGCAGGATCGCCTCGGGTGCGACCAGATCGGTAATCGGCATATGGGGTTCCGAGGTGAATGAACCGTCAGGGTGCGAAATAGGTCGGGACTGACCGGCGTCAAGAAGCTGAGGCGGCAGGCGGGCTTAACCCGTGTCCGATGCGAGGCGCTTCTACCCCAACGCAACGGCCGTGCCAACTGCCGCAAGCATGTTCCCGCCGCCTATCCTTAAGATCGTCGGAGCATGGCAGCCTGAGGCCCCGAAGCCGCGACTCCGTCATCGCACCGCTCCATGGCCGTGGCGTGACACTGCATTCGCCCGCCGCCAAGCGCCTGATCAGGAAGCGTTTTCTCGCCTGCTCGCGACGCACTGGGACGGCTTCGGCGCGACTACGGCTTCACCGCGGGCGGATCGACCCAGCCGATGTTGCCGTCGGCGCGGCGGTAGATGATGTTGACCCGGCCGCTGGAGCCGTGCTGGAAAACCATGCAGGGCGCCCCGGAAAGATCCAGTTCCAGCACCGCTTCGGACACCGACAGTCGCTTCAGCGCGGTGGTGTTCTCGGCGATGATGACGGGGCTGTAGCCGGTGATCTCCTCGTCGCCTTCGGCAGGCGCCTCGATCACGTAGCTCGGCGCATCCAGCAGCGCGCCGTCGAAGCCGGCGAGCGCCGCATGGGCCGCATGGGACTTGCGCCCCGAGCGATCCTTGAGCCGGCTCTTGTAGCGGCGCAGGCGCTTCTCGATCATCAGCAGCGCCTGGTCGGCGCTCGCATAGGCGTCCGGCGCGTTCGATTCGGCTTCGAGGGTGATTCCCGAATCAAGGTGCAGTGCGCAATCGGTCTTGAACCCGAAACCATCCTTGGAGAGCGTGACGTGACCGGAATAGTTGCCGTCGAAATATTTGCGCAGCACCTCGTCGGTGCGCTCGCTGACGCGCCCACGCAGCGCTTCGCTGACGCTGATGCTCTTTCCGGAAATCCGCAGGGTCATTTGCCGCCTCGATCAGTGTGGACCGAGGGCCGAGACTAGTCCGATTTGGTTAAGGCGCAATCTTGCGGCGCGGTCAAACTGACGCGGTATCCCGGGTGCGGTCGATGCTGGTAGGCGACGACATGGCATGCGCCAGCATGCTCTGCTTGTCGCGCCGGCGCTGCACCGAGGACGGGATGCGCATCGCTTCCCGGTATTTCGCGACCGTGCGGCGGGCGATGTCGATCCCGGCGGCGCGCAGCTTCTCGACGATCGTGTCGTCCGAGAGAATTGCGGAGGCATCTTCCGCATCGATCAGCTGCTTGATGTGGTGACGCACCGCCTCTGCCGAATGCGCCTCGCCGCCATCGGCCGACGCGATCGAGGCGGTGAAGAAATATTTCAACTCGAAAGTGCCGCGATTGGTCGCCATGTATTTGTTGGCGGTCACGCGCGACACCGTCGATTCGTGCATCTGGATCGCATCCGCAACGGCCTTCAGGTTCAGCGGCCGCAGATGCGCGACGCCATGCGTGAAGAAGCCGTCCTGCTGGCGCACGATCTCGGTCGCGACCTTGAGGATCGTGCGCGCGCGCTGGTCGAGGGCACGCACCAGCCACGTCGCGTTCTGCAGGCAGTCGGTGAAGTAGGACTTGTCGCCGTCCTTGCGGATCGTCTTCGACAGTTCGGAGTAATAGACTTGGTTCACGAGGACGCGCGGCAGCGTGTCGCTGTTGAGCTCGACCAGCCAGCCGCCGTCGGGGCCCGGACGCACATAGACGTCCGGCACCATGGTCTGCGTGCGGGTGGTGCCGAACTTCAGCCCCGGCTTCGGATCGAGCCTCCGGATCTCGCCGATCATGTCGATGAGGTCCTCATCGTCGACGCCGCACAGCTTGCGCAAGGCCGCGAAGTCGCGCTTGGCGAGGATATCGAGATGCTCGACCAGCGCCTGCATCGCCGGATCGTAGCGGTCGAGCTCGCGCAACTGGTTCGCGAGGCATTCGCTTAAGTTGCGTGCGCAGATGCCGGGCGGATCGAACGTCTGCAACACGCCCAGCACCGCATCGACATCGGCCTGCTCGGCCCCGAGCCGTTCGGCGGCCTGGCCGAGATCGGCCGGCAGATAGCCGGCATCGTCGACGAGATCGATCAGGTACTGCCCGATCATGCGGTCGGCCGGCGCGGTGAAGGCGACCGCCGCCTGCTCGGCGAGGTGGTCCGACAGCGTCGTCTCGGCGGCGACGAAGGCTTCGAGATTGTAGTCCTCATCGCCTGAGGCACCGCCGCCCCATTCGGTGTAGGTGGTCGGCACGGCGTCCTGCGCGGTGCGCGCGGCGGCTTCGGCCGGCTCCTCGGAGAACACGTTGTCGAGCCCGGTGTCGAGCGTCTGTTCGATCTCCGTACGGCTGCCGAGATCGCGGCTCATCCAGTCTTCCTGGGCCGGCTCGTAGGTCTCGCTGGTGCTGCCGCTGCTGTCGCTGAAATCGTCGCCGGAGGGCTCGCTATCGGCATATTCGGCGCGCTCGGGACGCTCCGACATCTGCTGCTCGCCGGCCACCGGCTGCTCCGGACCATCAGCGGCGCGCTCCAGCAGCGGGTTGCGCTCGAGTTCCTCTTCGACGAACGTGGAGAGGTCGAGATTGGACAGCTGCAGCAACTTGATCGCCTGCATCAGCTGCGGCGTCATCACCAGCGACTGCGACTGGCGGAATTCTAATCTCTGCGTCAACGCCATGGGAGCAAGAACATTCCCTTACTGGTCCAATTCTTGCTTATCCCAATCTGCGCGCGATGTACACGGCTTGACGAATAAGAAAACCGATTAAAGCGCGACGGAAGACGAGAGTACCGGTCGTCGCAAACCTCCTGGAAAAACAGCCTCGATCGCAGCGTTTCCGTCGCCGGTCGCGTTCGCGACAAAAGCCGACAAACACGCGTCCGCAATCCTACAGCCGGAACTCCTCGCCGAGATAGAGCCTTCGCACGTCGGGATCGGCGACGATCTCCTCCGGGCTGCCCTCGGTGAGAATCTGCCCGGCATAGACGATGTAGGCGCGATCGGTGAGGCCGAGCGTCTCGCGGACGTTATGATCGGTGATCAAGACGCCGATGCCGCGATTGGTGAGATGGCGCACCAGCTGCTGGATGTCGCCGACGGCGATCGGATCGATGCCGGCGAACGGCTCGTCGAGCAGCATGTAGTTCGGACGCGTCGCGAGCGCGCGCGCGATCTCGACGCGGCGGCGCTCGCCGCCCGACAGCGCGATCGCCGGCGACTTGCGCAGCCGCGTGATGGTGAACTCCTCGAGCAGCGCATCGAGCTCGCGCTCGCGCTTCTTGCGCGACGGCTCGACCACTTCGAGCACGGCGCGAATGTTCTGCTCGA
This sequence comes from Bradyrhizobium sp., assembly GCA_049802835.1. GTDB lineage: Bacteria > Pseudomonadota > Alphaproteobacteria > Rhizobiales > Xanthobacteraceae > Bradyrhizobium. The sequence continues at coordinate 8,242 of JBARNF010000652.1, read as the reverse complement.
CGGTCAGGCCGCGGAAGATCGAGGCCTCCTGCGGCAGGTAGCCGATGCCGAGCCGCGCGCGCTGATACATCGGCAGCCGCGTGACGTCGTGGCCGTCGAGCTCGATCGCGCCGCGGTCGGCCTTGATCAGCCCGGTGATCATGTAGAACACGGTGGTCTTGCCGGCGCCGTTCGGCCCGAGCAGCCCGACGGCCTCGCCGCGGCGGACGTAGATCGAGACGCCGCGCACCACCTGGCGGCTGCCAAAACTCTTCTCGATCGAATGGACCGCCAGAAAGCCCGGCCGGCGCAGCAGCTGCGGCGCGCCGCTGCCGCTGCCATTGCTGCGCGGCTTCGGCGCTGAGGTCGACGGCCGCGGCTTGCGCTGGATCTGCTCGGTGTTCTGCGGCGAGCGCGGATTGATGCGCGTGGTCGGCTGCTCGCGAACGGAGTCGGCGAGCATCGCGAGCGGATCCTCCATCGACGTGATGTCGTCGGGCCGTCGCGCAAAACTCTGCTGGCCGCGCTTGGCGGGACGCCGACGAAACATGCCGAGTAGATCCACCATCCCCGCTTCGCTTACGCCCTTCGGAGCTGCCCGCCACCGACCGTGCCGGTTCGCCCGCTGCAGCCTGTCGGGACGATGAGCGCCCCGCGTTAGATAGAGACAGCCGCAGCCCGGTTCAACTGGAGCCGGCGCTGATTCGCTAATTAATTGAAGTCACTTCGATTTGTTCGTGCCGAGCGGCAGCGGCGCGCCAGCGCCGCCGGGCGCGGCACCCGCCGACGATGCACAACCGCCTGGGCCGGTGGAGCCCTGCGGCAGCAGCGCCTGCACCTTGCCGCTATCGGATTCGACCCGCGACACCCCCGTGGTCATGTCAACCATCAGGCGATCGCCGCGCAGCACGTTCTTGCACTGGGTCAGCACGACACCGCCCTGCATCGTGATCTGGTTGGTCTTGGTGTCGAACACCGCGGTCTCGCCGGTGACGACCTGCTCCTTCTGGGTGACGGTGACGCCGCCGCGCGCCTCCAGCCGTCGGATCGACGAGCTGCCGTCCGGCCCCGGCGTCGCCGACTGCATCGTTTTCGCCGGCTTCGCGCCCGCCTGGGAGCCGCCGTCATAGAACACGACCAGCGATTTCGACGTCATCGTGGTGTCGCCCTGCACGACCTTCACATTGCCGGAGAAGGTCGCCTCCTTCTTCTTGTCGCGCATCTCCAGCGACGCGGCCTCGATCTGGATCGGCTGGTCGCGGTTCTGCGAGAAGCCCTGCAGCGCATTGGGCACGCCGGTGGTGGCGCTTTGCGCCTGCAGCGCGCTGCCGGCACCGGCCAGCGCGACCATGGTCAGCGCGGTGAAGCCGGCGCCGCGAATCGCGGCGGGAATGAAACGGCACGTCGTCATGGACTCACTTCGCATTGCGGGCCGGCCGGACGGGATCGGCGCTCGCCGTCGTGGCCGGGGCGGCATTCATGTTGTCGAGATTCATCACGACGTTGCCTTCGAAGCGCACCACCTCGCCATTGTCGATGATGCGCAGGCGGTCCGCCGAGAGCGTGCCGTTGGTGAGCTTGACGTCGACACGCTCGTCGGAGCTCACGGTGCCCTTGGCCATGTCGACCGACGCCCGGCTCAGCCGCGCCTCGTAGCCGGTCGAGGTCGTCAGCAGGATGTCCTTGGTCAGCTCGAGCTGCTGCTGCTTGGTGTCGAACACGCCGGTCTTCGACCTCAGGGTCACCGTCGAGCCGTCCTCCATCAGCACCTTGGCGCGGAGAATGTTGAGCTCGACGTGATCGGGATCGGTGAGGTCCTGCACGGCGCTGTTGGCGACGAGATCGTAGGGCCGCTGGTCCGGCGTGAAGCCGGTCAGATGCGGCGTCTCCATCGTGATCTTGCGGCCGGAGATGACGACGTTGCCGGTCAGGTTGCCGGTGTCGACCGCGACCCGGAAATCGTTGAAGAAGGCGACGTAGAGAATGACGGCCATCGCCACCGCGACCACCGTGGGCACCGCGATCCGCAGCGTGCGCACGAAGCGGCTGTGGCGCGCCGCAACTGCAAAGCGCGCCTGAAGACCGGGATCATAGACGGGGTTGTGGACCGAGTTCACCGACGCTCCAAGGCAGACTCCAAGTCGCGCGACGGGCGCGAGACCGAACCCATTCTACCATGGGCTCGCCGGCCATTGCAGCCCGGAACTGGCGCGAATCGCGGGCCACCTGCGATCATTAAGAGAGATTAATGATCGTGAACGGCGAATGTCGCGTCCTCACGAATGCGCAAAGATGTCCTCGGCCTCGAAACCGCCCAGATCGAGGGTGGCCCGGTGCGGCAGGAACGCGAAACAGGCCTGCGCCAGCGCCAGCCGGCCTTCCCGCGCCAGCATCACATCGAGCTTCTCGCGCAGCGCGTGCAAATGCAGCACGTCGGAGGCGGCGTAGGCGAGCTGCGGCTCGCTCAAGGCATCGGCGCCCCAGTCGCTCGACTGCTGCTGTTTGGAGAGATCGACATTGAGCAGCTCGCGCACGAGATCCTTGAGGCCGTGGCGATCGGTATAGGTGCGCGCCAGCCGCGAGGCGATCTTGGTGCAGTAGACCGGCTGCGGCATCACCCCGAAGGTATGAAACAGCGTCGCGACGTCGAACCGCGCGAAGTGGAAGATCTTGGTGACGGCGGGATTGCCGAGCAGCGCCTTCAGGTTCGGCGCATCGGTGTGCCCCTTGGGGATCTGCACCACGTCGGCCGAGCCGTCGCCGGGCGACAGCTGCACCACGCACAACCGGTCGCGGTGCGGATTGAGCCCCATGGTCTCGGTGTCGATCGCGACCGAGGTCGTGTAGCGGGAAAGATCGGGCAGGTCGCCGCGGTGCAGGCGTACGGTCATCTGGTTCAGAATCCTGGTCGAAATAGGAATCGGCGGCGAAGGTAGCGCGGGACGCCCGCCGGTGGCGAGGGGCGGGGCGCTTTACGCCCGAAGTGGTAACGATTCGGCAAATGGACAACCGGCGTCACGTCGAGAAGCGCCGGCCCGGAGCACCAGAATTGCTCGGATTTTCGGCTGTCCGGTATGATGTTGTGTACCGGCGCGATGTACGGTTTTCAAGCAGGATGAATTCGACGCAGTTTCGCAACCCCCGATGACGCAGCAGCACCCGGCAGAGATCACCATCGCAGACCTGTCCGAGCTGGTGCGAGGCAGTTTTCCGGCCGAGCCTCGGCCCAGGACATTCTGGAAGGATGGCGCAGAACAGCCGGCCGGCGACGTCCCGGCCGAGCTTGCCAACCGGCTGGCGCAGCGACGCTGGGTCGACGTCACGCTTCGCGACTGGCAGATGATCGGTCCGCCACCGTCCGTTTCGTCCTATCTGCATCCCGATGCGTTCCGCTACTACCTGCCGTCACTGCTGATCGGTGTGCTGCAGGACATCCGCTATCTGGATTGGGCGCTCGAACTCCTGTTGCCAGCAGGGCGAAAGCGTCGCACCGATCGCCCGGATTGGGTGACGTTCCGGGAAGGTTTCTCGGAGGCGCAGCGGGACACGATTCGCTCCTACCTGACAGGCCTGCGCGCGATGCTTGGCGAGGCGGCCGGCCCCGTCGAGCAACATCTCTTCGACGAGCTCGACGCCGTCTGGGGGCGCCGATGATGATGATCCGCCAATCAAGCTGCGCGCGGGCCGCGCGGCCAGCAGCGTGAGCGAACATGTCTGCACCGTCACGCTTCCTGAATCTCGATCTCATCGTCAAATCGAATGTCGACTTCGGCACGTTGATCGCGCATCTCGGTCAGAGCGTCTACGTGCTGCATCATCAGCAGCACGAGCAGCAGTTTCTGCTGGTGCTGGAGACCAACGGAATCGAGTCGCCCGATCCGACGACATGCACGCGGCAGTTCCTGACCCTGATCGAGTCATTGCCCCATGCCGCAAGCGAGCTCTGGAACGGCTGCGCGTCGCGCACCTTCTCCTACGGCTTCGAGGGCGGCCGCGATTTCCCTGCGCTCGACACGACGATCCCCGCCGACCTGCTGCTCCGGATGGCCAGATTGGGCGCAGACGTCGGCATCACCGTTTATCCCTATCGTGCCGACGCGGCGATTGATCCTGAGTCCCCCGAACAGACGTGAGAGCGAGATGCGCTACCCCGACGGTCAGATCGCGAAGTTCGGCGATGTGGTGATCGTAGCCGGAATGATCGGCAAGGTCGTCTGCTCGATCGACACTGGCGAATATTCCGATGCCTATCCTGAGGTGGCCTGGGCCTATCTGCAGAGGGGTGTCATGATCGATTGGGATCGACAGGGCCCGACCCGCTATGAGGAGCCGGAGGCCGGCATGATCCTGGTCCGGCGTCACCGACAGGTTTGAGCAGGACGGACGTGATGAGATTTCTGCTCCGCGCCGAGACGGACGCACTGGAGAGAAGAGGCTTCGCCGCGAGATCGCTGGATACGGCGAGCCGAAATCCGTCCCGTATTACGAGAGCGGCAGACGCGACTATTCCTCCGGCCGATCGATGACGAAGAAGGAATGACCATGGCTGGCCGACGACCTCTGTGCATCGTGATCCGCATCCCCGACGCCGCGCTGTCGCGGGCCGAGCTGGAGGCGGCGTTGGGCGGTCCGCTGAGCCGCCACGAGCCATCCCGGGATGGCGCATCGGCCTACGCGCAGATCGACATTGCGGACGATGCGGATGCATGGGCCGCTGCGCTCGATTGCGTGCAGTCGGTGGGGAACCCCATTCGACAATTGGTCTCTGACGGTCGGATCGGACCTCCGATCCTGGACGTCGCCGTGACCTTTCCGTCATCGCTGGCTTCGACGTCCTTGAGGATCCCTGCCCCACTGGCAGCGGCCGCCGGCCACGCCGGAATCGGCATCGAAGTTTCGATCTATCGCACGACGGACGATTGATGTTCGGCCCCATCGAGCCTGGACGATTTCACGCTGTGGATCGTGCTGCGGGCCATCGCACTGACCCCACTGTTGCGCAAGCTCGGCATGACGGGTGAGGCGCACGCTGAGTAGACGCGCATCGCACCGGACGAGTTGGGCTATCCGCTCAACGAAGACTAAGCGCCGCTCCACAGCCGTGCAAGCCAGCGTCCGACTCTGCAGTCCAGCAATGTCACCGTAATCCTTCCTCGACCGGAACACCAAGTCGAAGAGATTGGTCAATTGGCGACCGAGCCTCCGGACTTCCTCGCCATATCGATGCGCACAATTAGATCGCGAGACAGCTCTACGAACCGGATGGCGTCAGCTCGGGTTACTGGGAAATCGATCTCATCGGCGACTCGGTTACGAACGTTGCGAAGCTCCCTGATCGCAAGAAGCTCATTCGACGTGAGTCCGAGCTTCTTCGAGGCGGCCTCCATAACACGCATCGGAATCCATGAGGGCACGCCGGGTGTCGGACCATCCTTACCGGCCGCCCGATATATTGCGTTCTCCAACGCAGTCCATGCCTTCAGGATGACAAGCTGAGGGTGGTCGTATTCCGCCGGCTGAAACACTAGGAGGTCGCGCAGAGGTTTGTCCGCCTGCTTTGGCGCTTCGTCTTTGGCGATGGCTCGCGTCTCCGCGGTCAAGGCTTCTACCTCGTCCAGCTCAACGCTGACCCCCCACGCTGACAACTTTGTGGGGCGAACTCGCTCGATCAGCCGGGTCAGCGGCCTACGGAAGACCGCTATCGCCATGATAGCCACAACGGGCCACTCGGACCTCTGAATGAATTCCAAGATGTCCACGGGGCGTTCCTTGTCATTCCGGCAAAAAGAGCGATCGGCCTCGACTGACGGTGACCTGACCCTATGCGGGAACCCGCCAGATCAATTTGACGCATCACGAATGACTGGTCAGGGGGAGCGGCGCTGAGATTGCGGTAACGGTAAAATGCGGTGCACTTAATAGCTCAATGTTTCGCCGGACGCAACGCGTTGCCCTGTGGGCCGCGTGCGCTGACTAGAAGCGTTTCGGTCGCGCAGCCTTTCTTATCTCACTTAGGTAAGTGTAGTTCAGCAGTGTCACCAAAATACCAGACGACGTAGACATTGGTACGTAGGTTCAGTTCGTAAGCAGCTTTGCGACCTCTTCTGCCTCCAGCAGATTGTTCTGGATGAGTGCCATTGCAAGCCGCTCGACGGTTGCACGGTGTGTATAGATGAGTTCGAATGCGCGTTCATGCCCCTGATGTACCATCTTCATTTGCTCCTCTTCTTCTAAGTTGTCGAGCAGCTCCACCATCATGCCGTAGTCGCCCCAGCCCGCTCCCTCGTGCGTAGGAGCGTCAAACAGCTTTTGGGCCTCCAGTCCAGCAGCGCAGATCGCGAGTTGATCCAGCAGGCTGAGAGCGTTGCTCTGTTCGATTTCGGCGGCGCCTTTCGCATCGTCACCTTCAATGGCTATCTCAACTCGCCCAACAAGTAGCCCTAGCGCCCGAGCCACTACTGCGTGCCCGGCCTCGTGGAATGCCGCGCCGCGCTGGTCAATCTCCGATTTGGATTTCTCAGGCATATTGAGGGGCCTCATTTTGGCGTTGCCGCCGACGGAGGACCTTAAGCGCTTCAAAAGCACCGAAAGTCAAACAACAACAGCGGCTTTAGATTCTCTTTTGAACTCGGTTTCCAAAATCCGCGCCAACTGGCCCGACGAAGGACAGGGACCCGTTAGCCACGAGACTTTCGCCGAGTGAGGTTCGGTAAAAATGCACGCAGCCGTTCCGAAGCGCACGAGAGTTCATAATTCAGCCAGCGCAACGCGGAAAATAACCGAAGGCTCTCAGCTGTCACCACCTCATTGAGGATCAAACCGCAAGAGACAGCGCTTGGCATAGCGCAGAGATTGCCGCAGATGTCGCAGCGAGCATGTTGAGCCGGGCTATCTTCCTCATAGCAGCGTAGAAGGCATCGAGGCCGACAAGTGCGCCCCATCCTGAGCCGATTAGCGGGATGTTGACAGCCGCGGACCCGCCCCAAAGGACGGCGGCAAGCCCTGCAAACACGACGCTAGACCAGGTGACCAGTTGGGCAATGGTCATTGCAATCTCCTAACACCTCATCACAAGGATTTTGACAGGTTGATCTGGGTCCTGCAAGGTCGGTAGGCTGTTTGGCACGACGAGTACTTCGACGCTGGAATTACGTTGACAGTCCATAAGACTGATAGTGATCAGATCGAGCAATGCAGCTGTGGTGGACGGCACTTGCTCAGCGGTTGAGCTGAGAGCAGCTGGCTGTAGATTATGCCGAGTGCTTCCCGACGTACCGTTCCCCTCATGGCGAGAGGCGCCGCTTGCGGCGCGTCTCAAATGGCGAGGCTCGGGCTGCTAATCGTCGGCCTCCCGCTCCGCATACCACCCATCCCCAAATTGCCCGTCGTGCCACTCTGCCGCAACCTTTGCGCTTGCACCGTCGGGCAAATCACCTGCACATTTCCGCACGTCTCTGCTGCCGCATGAGGGGCGTTTCGCGACCGTCACGGATCGTTGGCAGTGGGATGCGATGGGCGTGTGTCGACGCAGCGTGAGTTACTTGCGCGGACGAACGGCGATGCACGCACGGTCAAGTCGCGCGGTCCTGATATCCCGATGCTGATATCAACTCACGTTGAGGCTTCGCTTCGCGTGGGGATGGTGGCCAGAAAGCCCGGCGCACCAGGGAGAACGCGAAGCAGCCGTTCAAACCATCGCGCAGGGAGGGCCGGGTCGTACCGGCTGAACCTGTGGTTCCTGCCCCGTGCATTCTTTCCGCACGGGGGCCACGGGCCTCAGCCGAGGCCCGGCCTTCCCTGCGCCCTCATGTCTTCGGGGGCGAGACGCTCAGCAAGACTCGGACGCCAGGGCGCCGCGAGATCGTGGAGTTGCGCCGCGCGCGCGACAGGCGCGCGAAGCGCAGTCCACAATCGCTGTTTGACAGGTCAAACACGGCCGGCCGCGCGCGGCCGCATCACGGCTTCGGCAGCAGCTTGAGGCCGGGCGCCGGCTCCTTGGTGTCGGCGGCCGACTTGCCCTCCTGCGGGATCTCGATCCAGCGATGCACGCCGTCCTCGCACTCCTGCACGACGGGGAAGTACACGGTCTTGCCCGGCGTGAGATCGTCGGTCAGGTACACCGACAGCACGAACTCGTCGTAATAGTCGTTCGGCAGATTGCCGCTCCACGCCACCTCCTTGACGCCCTCGGTGACGCTGCCGTGGACCATGGCGTAGGGCTTGTCGTATTTGGCCTTGACGAGATCGAGCTGCCAGCCCGGCT
>JBARNF010000651.1:0-3413 GCA_049802835.1 Bradyrhizobium sp. | reverse complement strand
CGCCTGCCTCGAACCGCTCTCCGGGGTTATGGGTCCCCGCGTTCGCGGGGGCGACAGGAGTGGTTGTTGAGCCGGCAGTTGCCTCACGGCAGGCGTAGGGTGGGCAATGCCACCGCCTGCAGGGCGGTGGCGTGCCCACCATCTGTCTGCGCAGGCCCGAGGGAATGGTGGGCACGGCGCGCGCAAGAGGTCGCCATGATACGGCGGCGGCGTGGCGCGCCTTTGCCCACCCTACGCGTGGTGTGGATCAGGCCCGCGCGCCGGTGAAGGCGAAGCTGCCCATGAAGCCGATGCCCATCTCGCCGGAGATGGTGTCGCCGGTGACCTTGCCCTTGAAGTCGAGCGTCAGCGGCATCGGGCTGGTGATGGAGACCTTCCAGGCGACGTCGTCGCCGTTGACCGTGCCATCGAAGATCTCGGCGGAATCGCCCTCCGCGGCCTGGGTCCCCGTCAGCGTCGCGCCCGAGCTCGTCACGCTCAGGGTTGCGCTGCGCTCGCCCATCGGCGTGTTCAAGGTCAGATTCCAGTTGCCGTCCACAGCCATCGATCGTCCTCCTGACGTTGCCATTTGCAGACCTCGAGGCAACGGCCCTCGAGGATGCGTTCGGCCGCCCCTATAGCGCATCTTCGGTCGTAAGCCCAACGCGGCGATCGGGAACGGCGATCAGGCCCGCGCGGCCCTGATGCGGTTGGCAACCACGAAACGGAAGGCGACGAACTGCAGCGCGAAGGCCGCGACCTTGGCGCCGCCGGCGACCACGGTGATGTAGAGCACCCACAGCTTGATGTCGCCGGTCATGGCGACCGCGACCGTGCCGAGGCCGAGCGCGAACATCAGCGCCGCCCAGACATAGCCGGCGACGGTGACGTATTCCGGGATGGTCTCCGCCACGATCGGCGGAACATAGCGCAGCATCCAGCCGCGCTTGAGCATGATGAGGCCGATCGCGAAATGGCCGATCGCGGGCTTGGCGAACATGAAGCGGGGGTCGTTGGTCAGGAGCGTGACGCCGCCGAGGACGATGACCAGGCCGACGCTGGCATAGGCCATGAAGCTGAGGCGGTGACCCTTGATGCGGGCGTAGACCACCTGCACGATCGCGACGGCGACCGCGGCTGAGGTGGCCAGCACGACATCGTCGGTCGCGATATACAGGATGAAGAACACTGCGGCAGACAGGAAGTCGGCAGCCAGTTTAGCAAACACGTCTTTCACGCACGTCTCCTGGGGCAGAACCGGTCACGAATCCTGGCCGGACATTGCGGCGGCAGTCTGCACGGCCACGTCCTTCGTCTTACGGTACTCTGGATACCAGCGCGTGAAATAAAGTGCACTGTTGCGTGCGGCAAAGGCAATGGCGAGGCCGGCCCAATAGGGCAGCCCGGGCACGTAGAGCGTCATCAGGTTGCCGATGATCATCAGCAGCGCCGACAGCGTCCAGGCACCGGTGATGACGTAATTGGCGCGCAGGAAGCCGGGAATTGCCGCGGTTTCCGCCGGCACGACCTCGATCGCATATTGCAGGGTGAAGGGCGCGCGCAGCAGCATCGAGCCGAGCGACAGCGCGAAAATGCCGCAGTCCACCGCGAGGCGCACCGCAGAGGCGCTCATGGCCGGATCGACAAAGCTGAGGTAGCCGGCGACCATCGCGAATACGAAAGCCGAGCCGAGGCCCAGGATCTTGATCGATCGGCCCTTGGCGATGTCGAGCGCGACCACCGCCAGGCACAGCACAGTGGCCACGGCCAGGCTGAGCGTGGCCGACACCACCATCATCAGCGCGGCGTAGATGCCGTAGGGCGCAAGGATGAGAAAGATGGTCATCGATGGCTCCCAGGCTAATCTTTACAATGGAAAGATAAATACAGGGCGCCGGTTGTCCGGTCAAGTCAAATCTTGACAGTGTCAAAATGTTGTGAGGACGATATTTATGACGTGGGATCAGATGTCTGCCCAGGATGCGGGTGGCGGCGCGCTAAGCCGCCCCGACCCAATTGCCGTGGAAGCCGTCGGGGACGCGATGGCCGAGATGGACCAGCGCGACGGGACCGCTGCCGATATCGGTCGCGTTGAACACGGCGAGGTCGCTGCAGTTGGTGTCCGCGCGCCAGACCACGGTCAGCAGCCAGCCGTCGCCCTCGGCGGCCTCAGTGCTGCGCGGCACGAACACCGGCTCGGACAGGCTGTCGCCGCCCGGCAGCAGGTAGGTCCCGCGGCGCGCGCCGGCGCTATCGACGTGGGCGATCCCCGAGAGGGCGCCGAACAGCGGGCCATCCGGATTGGCGCAGGCGTACCAGCCGTGGCCGCTGGCGAGACCGGCGCGGCGGTCGTCGATGCGCGGGAATTCGCCGGTGAGGTCGTCGAGATACGTCTGCGTGAAGCGGTCGCTGTTGCCGGCGAGGTCGAAGCTCCAGCGGCACAGCCGCGCGCGGGCCTTGGTCGGGTCGGTCGGCCGGCCGTCGGGATGCGGAAACAGCGGTGGCTCGTCGAACTGCATGACGTCGGCGACGATGCGGTGGCCGTCCTCCCAGGCGTTCATGATGTGGAACACGTAGCAGGCCTCGCCGCGAAACCAGACGATGTCCTTGACGTCGCCGCTGCGCTTCATGATGCCGACGAAGGCGCCCTTGTCGGGCTCCCACGCATAAGGCGGCCTGCCGGACATCGCCCGCTCCATGCTGCCGGTGAGCGGCAGGATCGGAAACAGCACGTGATCAGCCGTGACGATGAAGTCGTGCACCATGCTGGCATAGGGCGCCTCGAAGCGGCTGAGGCGCGCGAGCTTTCCGGAGGCGTCGATGGTGCCGTAGGACAGCGCCGGCGTCAGCGGGCCGGCGGCGTTGTAGCCGAAGAACAGCAGCTCGCCGGTGACCGGATCGGTCTTCGGATGCGCGGTGAAGGCGCCGCGCAGGCGGCCGCCGAAATCCTGATAGCCTGTTGTGGCCAAGGTGCCCGGCTCGATCTCGGTCGGCAGATGCGCCTCCTCAAGCGCGAGCAGCTTCCCCGCATGGGCGATGATGTTGGTGTTGGCGACGCCGCCATCGCTGACGTCGGTCGGCGCGTCGGGCAGCTTGCGGCCGAAGCCGCCGAACAGCGCGCGCCCGGCGCGGCGCTCGGCCTCGAATTTCGGCGTGCGGATCCAGCGGTTGCGATAGGCGGCGCGGCCGTTCTCCAGATGAAACGCGTGCAGCATGCCGTCGCCGACGAACCAGTGCGCGCCCGGAGCGTCGAACTGCGGGTTGGGGCCGTTGCGGTAGAGCGTGCCGTTGAGTTCGCGCGGCAGCTCGCCGGTGATCTTCAGGAACGGCGCATCGCATTCGAACGGGATCGGCGCGAGATTGCTGCGCTCGCGGCTGGCTTGCCGGGCGGTGTCGCGCGACTGTCCACTCATGGCCGTTCCTCCATTTTATCT
>JBARNF010000650.1:0-7971 GCA_049802835.1 Bradyrhizobium sp. | reverse complement strand
TCACCTTGTTGCGGCGCTTGCGCGCCAGATCAAAGGCGACGCGGGCGATGCGCTCGATCTCATAGGTGTCGTAGACCTGGGTATCGACGGCGCGCTTCTGGCCGTTGCCGAGATCGGTGATGGTCTTGGGCTCGCCGAAATACAAGCCGCCGGTGAGCTCGCGCACGATCATGATGTCGAGGCCTTCGACGATCTCGCGCTTCAGGCTGGAGGCATCGGCCAGCGCCGGGTAGCACACTGCGGGACGGAGGTTGGCGAACAGGCCGAGATCCTTGCGCAGGCGGAGCAGGCCCGCCTCGGGGCGGACGTCGTAGGGAACGCCATCCCATTTCGGACCGCCGACGGCGCCGAAGATGATGGCGTCCGCCGCCTTGGCCTTGGCCATGTCGGCTTCGGAGATCGACGCGCCATGGGCGTCATAGGCGGAGCCGCCGACCAGACCGTCCTCGGTCTCGAACGATGCGAGGCCACGGGCGTTGAGCCAGCCGATCAGCCGCTTCACCTCGGCCATCACCTCGGGGCCGATGCCGTCGCCGGGCAGCAGAAGGAGCTTGTGGGTCGCCATGATCGTCATCCTTACCGGGCTTGTCATGCCCGGGCCTGACCCGGGCATCCATCATTTGAAGGCTGGATTGCCGGCCGAGCCGGCAATGACGGGAACGGAAAAATCCGCGCGGAGTGCTAAAGCCCTCCTGCGCCCTTGGCAAGCCACCATTGCCGGCACGGGACTACAGCCGCGCCGCCAATGCGTATAAGTTTCTCCAAAATGATGATCTGAGAAAACGTATTGGCCCCGCTGGCGCGGGCGGGAGCATGTTTTGCCTCAAATTGCCGAACCGGCGCCGCTGCATCCGGCACGGCTCAATCTCACGCTGTCGCTCGGCCCCATCGTCGGTCTCGGCATCGGCCGCTTCGCCTACGCGCTGGTTCTGCCCGACATGCGCGAGTCGCTGCACTGGTCGTATTCGGCCGCCGGCTTCATGAACACGGTCAATGCGGCCGGCTACCTGCTCGGCGCCCTGCTGGCGTCGCGCCTGATCCGGCGCATCGGCGGGCCGGCCACGGTGCGCGGCTGAACGCTGGCTGCCCTCGCCTCGCTGGCCGTGTGCGCGACGACGGATGCCTTCGCCGTTCTCAGCCTCGCCCGGCTCGTCGCGGGACTCGGCGCCGGCTTAGCCTTCGTGGCCGGCGGCGCGCTGGCTGCGCGCATCGCGCAGTCGCGACCGGCGCAGGCGAGCTTCATCCTGAGCCTGTTCTATGCGGGGCCGCCGCTCGGCATCGTCGCCTCCGGGCTGGTGGCGCCGTTCGTGCTGCAGGCATTCGGTCCCGGCTCGTGGTGGATCGTGTGGCTGGCGCTGACGGCGCTCGGCGCGGTGCTGATCATTCCGCTGCTGCTGACGCCAATCCCGGCGATGGCGGCTTCGACCTCGGGCAGCGCAGACCACGTCTCGCTGCGGCCGATGACGATCTATCTGTTCGGCTACTTCCTCTATGGCGCCGGCTACATCGCCTATCTCACCTTCATGATCGCCTATGTCCGTGACCTCGGCGGCGGGGCAGCGGCGCAATCCGCGTTCTGGTGCCTGATCGGGCTGGCCGGCTTCACCACGCCTTGGGTATGGCGCCGCGTGCTGGCGCTGGATCGCGGCGGCCGGCCGGCGGCGATCATTCTGACGGTCAACGCCGTCGGCGCCGCGCTTCCGGTGCTCAGTCATTCGCCTGTCATGCTGGCTCTGTCGGCTGCCGTGTTCGGCGTGGCCTTCTCCACCGTCACCACGGCGACCACGGCCTTCGTGCGCTTCAACCTGCCGCAGGCCACGTGGGCGCGCGCGATCGCGGCGCTGACCATCGTGTTCGGCATCGGCCAGACGCTCGGCCCGTTCGCCGTCGGCGCCATCACCGATGCCCTGGGCAGCCTCGACGTCGCGCTGAACGTCTCGGCGGCGTTGTTGCTGCTCGCGGCGGTGATGGCGGCGATGCAGAGCAAGCTGGCACGAAAATCGTAGGGTGGGCAAAGCGGCCGCCCGCAGGGTGGTCGCGTGCCCACCATGTTGCGCGGAGCAAGAACGGTGGGCACGGCGCTCAGACATCGCGCGACAAACGAGCGGTGTGCGTCGCGCCTTTGCCCACCCTACAGACTAAGCCTGTGCCGGTCGCGGGCGGCGGCGATCCCGGCTCGATTGGGAAGCGCTCCCTCAGCTCCCGCTGAACGAATTGTAGCCCTGGTCCTCCCAGTAGCCGCCCTTGTAGTCGTTGGTGACCTCCATCGCGACCACGTATTTCGGGTTCTTGAAGCCGAGCTTGGTGGGGACGCGGATCTTCATCGGGTAGCCATAGGCGCGCGGCAGGATCTGGTCGGCGAACTTGAACGTCATCTGGGTCTGCGGATGCAGCGCGGTGCGCATGTCCAGCGGCGAGTTGTAGCCGTCCTTGTCGGCGCAGTTGAACCAGACATATTTGGCCTTGGTATCAGCGCCGATCAGCTTGAGGAAGTCACGCAGCGGCGTGCCGGTCCAGGAGCCGATCGCGCTCCAGCCCTCGACGCAGATGTGGCGCGTCACCTGCGTGACCTGCGGCAGCGCGTGCAACTCTTCGAGGGTCCACGACTTCTTGTTGTCGACGAGCCCGCGCACCTCGAGCTTCCAGTCGGCCGCATCGATCTCGGGCGCCTCGTCGAGCGTGTAGTAGGCGTTGAACGGGAACGGCTTGGTGATCGCGCTCTCGGGGAAGGTCGGGGCCAGCGCATCCGGATTGAACATCCAGGACTGCACTGCGTCGTTGAATTTCGAGACCCGCTTCAACAGCTCCTCCGCCGAGTCGCCGTCGATGACGTCGCAACCGGTGAGCAGGGTCAGCGCGCCCAGGCTGGCGCCGCCGGTGATGAAGCGGCGCCGCGTGAGGTCGGGCATCGTCTTCAGCGAGTCCTTGATCAGGAGCCGCTTGTCGACGCCGGGAATGAGGAACGAACGTTTGGCCATGGCTTCTCTCCTCAGCGGCCGATGATCATCGCGCGCAGGCTCTTCGGCACCAGCAGGGCGAGCGCGACGTGGACCACCAGGAAGGCGCAGATCAGCGCCATGCAGACGAAATGGACGTAGCGCGCGGCGGGATAGTCGCCGAACAGGCTCACCAGCCCATGCAGCTGGACGGGTTTCCACATCGACAGGCCCGTGAGCACGATGACGATGCCGACCGCGATGATGCCGAGATAGAGCAGCTTCTGCACCGCGTTGTAGACCGTGAGGTCGCCATGCGAGAGCTTGAACGTGACCGCGGCCTTGAGGTCGGCCACGACGGACGCCGGCGAGATCGGCAGCAGCTTGCGGCGGAAGCGGCCGGTGACGAGGCCGGTGACCAGATAGGCCAGGCCGTTCAGCATCAGCAGCCACATCGCGGCGAAGTGCCACAGCAGCGCGCCGCCGAGCCAGCCGCCGAGCGTGATGCTGTGGTCGAATCGGAAGTCGAACAGCGGCGAGGCGTTGTAGATCTGCCAGCCCGACATGATCATCAGGATCATCGCAGCCGCGTTGAGCCAATGCATGACGCGGACCCAGGCCGGCTGGATCACCGTGGCACGGCTGGGGGCGCTGATCTGGCTCTCGGTGGCTGCGAGGCTGGACATGGCGGTTTCGCTCCGTCGCGGGCGGGGTTGGTTCTGCCAGACTATACGCAAACGCCAGCCGATCGTTACAGACACGAGCCGGCAAAACCGCGCCAGGTCATCGGCGCCGGTCACAAAAAAGCGAGCCGGGACGGTCCCCGGCTCGCCCGTGGTCACATCCGGATCTCCGAGGAGGAGGCGGAAGAAGCGGATGTGTCCGGTGTTCCCTGGCGGATTACGAGGCGGGCATCAGCACGCTGTCGATCACGTGGATGACGCCGTTCGACTGGTTGACGTTGGAGATCGTGACCATCGACGTGCCGCCCTTGGCATCGAGGATCATCACGTGCTTGCCGTCGCGCCGGACCGTGAGCTGGTCGCCCTCGACCGTCTTCAGGACCTGACCATCCTTCAGATCGGACGCCTCGATCCTGCCGGGCACCACGTGATAGGTGAGGATCTTGGTCAGGACAGCCTTGTTCTCCGGCTTGACGAGACCCTCGACGGTGCCGGCCGGCAGCTTGCCGAACGCCACGTTGGTCGGCGCGAATACCGTGAACGGGCCCTTGCCCTCCAGGGTCTGCACCAGGCCGGCGGCCTTCACCGCAGCGACGAGCGTGGTGTGATCCTTCGAATTGACCGCGTTCTGGATGATGTTCTTCGACGGATACATCGCCGCGCCCCCGACCATCACGGTCTTCTCCTCGGCGCGGGCGGGCGCGACGATGGCGGAGGACAGCGCGAGCGCGCTGAAGGCGGCAGCAGCGAGATAGGCGATGCGCTTGGACATGGATAGCTCCCTAAAGAAGGTGGCGGCAGGGCCGCGTGATCAGTTCGACTGCGACATCGATGCGATGCTGAACGTCTGTTCTTGCGTCGTGTCGGGCCAAGCTACGCCAGCTGGGGGGAGCGAGTTTCGCGGCATAATTTAACGTGATCCGTGAAACCAAGGGACATCGAGATCGTCTCGCACCGACTCATTGACCGAGATGACGCGCGCCGCATTGCCGCAGCTTGCTGCGGCAATCGCCGTCGTGTCGGCCAATGGCCGATGCCGGCCTGCGACGCGCATTGCCTTCCGCCATTAACTACAATCCGAGCAGAGCTCGGCAGCACCTGCCGAAAATCTTGCGAGTAAGACTTTCTTAAGGTTGATTGGTGGCCGTGCACGGAGTGCAGGAAGGGGATGTCCTGCTTCGTCCGGAGCCTTCGGCGGGGGTTTCCACCTTGAACAGAACGATCTGGATTGCGGGGCTGTGCCTCGTGATAATCTGCTGCTTGCTTGCAACGAAGATGGTGCTCGCCGCGGTGTCGCCCGGTGGCGACATGTCAGGCGAGACCACGGCGTCGCTGAGCCATGCATCGATTCCCGGTGTTGATACGTTGAGCGATTCCGACCGCGGCGTCGACATGTCGCTGGTCGATCTCGACGAAAGCGCCCGCTTGCCGCTGGTGTCGAAAGCCGTGCGCGCCAATGGCCGCAATACGGCGATTGGCCTGCGCCATCCACGCCCGACCGACCGCACCAAGGCGGTGCTGCGCCCGGCCAGGCGCAATGGCGAGCCGGTCAAGAGCGCGGCTGTTTCGTGCCGCCAGCTCGATCCGATCGCGCGTTTTCTGGCGTCGGCCAAGATCGGCCCGCGCTGCCAGGCCTGATCGGATTCAGCTTTACGCCGCGGCGGCCATCACGACCTGGGCCAGGAGCTGCTCGCGGCGCTTCTGCGAACGCTGGCCCTTCATGGTCGCAGCGAAGCGTTCGAGAATGCCGTCCTCGAACGCCGTGACGATGGTGTCGTGCACGTAGCTCCGGCGGCAGATTGCCGGCGTGTTGGCAAGCTCGTCGGCCGCGGCGCGCACCGCGTCCAGCACCTGCTTCTTGCGGCCGCGCGCGCTCGGCGCCGGCGTGATCCGCGACAGGGTCTCCAGCGCCACGGCAGAGGCCATCAGCGTGCGGAAATCCTTGAGCGAGATCTTGATGCCGGCGATCTCGCGCAGGAACGCATTGACCTGGGTCGTCGAGACCGCGCGCACCACGCCCTGCGCATCGCGATACTGGAACATGCGCCGGCCCGGAACGCCGCGCAGGATGCCGACGGCACGGACCAGCTTGGCGGCGTCGCATTCCTTGCGCACGGCCTTGCCGCCCTTGGCCTTGAAGGTCAGAACCAGCGAATCGTCCTCGAGCGTCACGTTCGACTTCAGCAGCGTGGTGGCGCCGCGGGTGCCGTTCAGCCGCGCGTAGGATTCGTTGCCGGGGCGGATCGCGGTGCGCGCGATCAGCTCGATCACCGCGGAGAGTGCGAACTCGCGGGTGGGCTCGGTGCCGGCGAGATGCTTGTTCACGGCGCGGCGGATGCGCGGCAGCGCGCCGACCAGTCGCGCCAGCCGGTGCGCCTTGCGATGCTCACGCACCTTCTCCCAATCGGCATGGTAGCGGTATTGCAGCCGGCCGGCAGCGTCGACACCCACCGCCTGCAGATGCAAACTCGGATCCGGAGCGTAGCGGACGTCGCGATAGGCCGGCGGCACCGCCATGGCGTGAAGACGGCGGATGGTGCCGGTATGGCGGACCGTGGAGCCATTGGCGCGAATGAAGCTGTAGGTCTTGCCTCGCTTGATGCGGCGGATCGTCAGTTCCGACTGGTCGCCAAGTTTCAGGCCGATGCGCTTGGCCAGATCCTCGACCGAACTCTTGGCATTGCCCTGCGCGTCGGCCGCCTTGGCGTGGGCGAGATCCTTCAGCGTCAGCTTGCGGCGCGCCGGTTTCGGCGGCCATTGGCCCAGCGCCTTTGCGAGCGCAACCTCGGCATCGGCCGGGCCGACCCGTGGGCTCTCGAAATTCTGCTGGTCTATCATTGGTTTAGACGCCCTGCCGCCTTGCTCATCCGCTCAATGCCCCGAGATCCGGTTCGGTTCCGGCCGGGTTATCCACAGCTTCAAGGCGATTTAGGGCGTCATGGCCCGGATGGCGAGTCCCTAAATTTGGGCAAAACGGTTTCAAAATACCAGAAGGGGTAACGATTCTGAGTAACCTTGACGATTGGCTGGCTTGCCGCGTACGGGCCAGATCGCGGGAGCCGCAACCTCCGCGCACAATTGTTTGATCCTGCGCAGACCGCCTCCCCGCCGAAGGTTCTACTTGTCTTGCCTTGTCGCCGCCGGTTACGCGGACGCATAGTGGAAACAACGACGGCCTGGGACGGGGACCAACCGCAGGCCGCATGGTGGAGGGTGTGAGATGTCCGAGAAGATCTACGACGTTCCGGCCGAGTGGACGAAACGTGCCTTTGTCGACGACGCGAAGTACCAGGAGATGTACGCGCGCTCGATCAGGGATCCCAACGGCTTCTGGGCCGAGCAGGCCAGGCGCGTCGACTGGATCCATGCGCCGACCAAGATCGAGAACGTCTCTTTCGCGCCCGGCCACATCTCGATCAAATGGTTCGAGGACGGCGTCCTGAACGCGGCCTATAACTGCATCGACCGCCACCTCGCCAGCCGCGGCAACCAGACTGCGATCATCTGGGAAGGCGACGATCCCTCCGAGTCCAAGCACATCACCTATCGCCAGCTGCACGACGAGGTCTGCAGGATGGCCAACATCCTGCGCAACCGCAACGTCAAGAAGGGCGATCGCGTCACCATCTACCTGCCGATGATCCCGGAGGCGGCCTATGCCATGTTGGCCTGCGCCCGCATCGGCGCCATCCATTCGGTGGTGTTCGCCGGCTTCTCGCCGGACTCGCTGGCCCAGCGCATCAAGGACTGCGATTCCAAGATCGTCATCACCGCCGACGAGGGCCTGCGCGGCGGCCGCAAGGTGCCGCTCAAGGCCAATGTCGACGCCGCGCTGAACAAGGCCGACAATGTCGACTGGGTGGTCGTGGTCAAGCGTACCGGCGGCAAGATCGAGATGAACCCGACCCGCGACCTCTGGTACCACGAGGCTGCGGAGATGGTGACGACCGAATGCCCGGTCGAGCACATGCACGCCGAAGACCCCCTGTTCATCCTCTATACCTCGGGCTCGACCGGCCAGCCCAAGGGTGTGCTGCACACCACCGGCGGCTATCTCGTCTACGCCGCGATGACCCACCAATACGTGTTCGACTATCACGAGGGCGACGTCTACTGGTGCACCGCCGACGTCGGCTGGGTCACCGGCCACAGCTACATCCTCTATGGACCGCTGGCCAACGGCGCTGTAACGCTGATGTTCGAAGGCGTACCGAACTATCCGGACAATTCGCGGTTCTGGAACGTCATCGACAAGCACAAGGTCAACATCTTCTACACCGCACCGACCGCGATCCGCGCGCTGATGCAGGGCGGCGACGAGCCGGTGAAGAAGACCTCGCGCGCGAGCCTGC
>JBARNF010000649.1:0-1785 GCA_049802835.1 Bradyrhizobium sp. | reverse complement strand
GGGGCAGACGATCCCCACCGTGGTCGACTTCGACCTTGGCAACGCCGCCCCGGCCGAAGGCGTGATCCGCAGGAAGTGCACCGCGATCCGGCGCACGATGCAGATCAACCTCAAGAGCATGGCGACGCCTTCGCGCTTCGTCGGCATCTGCGGCGACAACTTCTG
Source organism: Bradyrhizobium sp. (assembly GCA_049802835.1). Lineage (GTDB taxonomy): Bacteria > Pseudomonadota > Alphaproteobacteria > Rhizobiales > Xanthobacteraceae > Bradyrhizobium. The sequence goes on along the minus strand of JBARNF010000649.1, from coordinate 1,620 downwards.
GGACAAGCTGACCAGCCATCCGGAGGTCGTGAAGACCTACCTGAATTGGGCTGCTGCTGCCGATCTCCGCAACGGCTACGGCAAGGAGTGGAGCGCGTTCCGCTACGGCGAAATCGAGTTCGTCAACTATCGCGGCACGGACGACGGCACTACGCTGGGCGTCAGCACGAACGATGTCCGTTTCTTCCCGACCGGCACGGGCATCTTTCGCTGGGCGCTGTCGCCCGGTGAAAAGTTCGAGCACCTCGGCACGCTCGGCCAGGAGACCTACTCCGAAATGGTCGTGGACGAGAAGCGCGACCAGTGGGCCGACGTCGAGGCTTATTCGTATCCGCTGCCCGTCTGCACCCAACCTCAGGCGCTGCATCGCGGCACCACCTCCACCTAACAGCAACTAACTGAGGCTCGCCGATGGTCGATATCAATCCCGCGCGGACTGCAAAGCTCGCCGCGTCGATGAAGAAGGCCTTCGGCGAGTTGTTCGACCTTCTGCCGTTGACTTCGCTCGGTGGCGACGTCAACGGCCGCAAAGTGTCCGATCCCAGCCGGTCCGCCATCCTCGCCATCACAGGGCAGTGGGATGGTCCGTCTGATAGCAAGTCGCCCGCGACGCGCGGCGCGATCACTGACGACGTAGCGCACAGTTGGACGGCATCGTTTCCGTCCGTGGTGTTCTATGAGGCCGATCTGCTTTGGATGCCGCAGCGCGGCGACAAGCTGATTCGCAAGGTCAACAACACGGCCTACGAGGTCGTGAAGCCGTTTTCGGATGATCTCGGCAAGATCATCGTCCAACTCAGCAACAAGGCGCGCTCATGAGCCTGACAAGGATGGCCCTGCGCTTGGCTGCACTCAACGCGCTTACCGGCGCTGCCGACGACACCGCGCCGACGATGGCGCAAAACCGTGTCTATGACAGCCGCATCAGCGACTTCTCGCCCGAGACCTACCCCGACGACGCCAAGCCCACCATCATCATCCTGACGGACGATGACGAAGGCGAAACCCTGTCGCGACAGAATGGCGGCCCGCCGTTCAAGCGCTTCATCTCGCTGGTGTTCGAATTCGCTATGGTCCAGGGCATCGAGATGGCCGTGGTCGATCCGATCACAAAGCAGCCGACTACGGCCTTCGTGCCCGGTTTCCCTGCGACCGATGCCGAGCATGAGGCATCGCTCGACTTCCTCGAATGGCAAATCCTTCGCCGACTTGCCTATGACCTCAGTTCTGCGCCCGCGCTATTCCGGAAAATCTCGCGGTCGTGGAAATCGAATTGCCACCGGCAGGTGCTCGACGATACCGGCGTAAAGATCGCCGCTCGCGTGCTGACCCTGGTGACCGAAGTAAGCGACGATCAGGAGAAGGTCTATCGGCAAGGCGACACGCTGCCGACTGGTCTCAATGTGCTGCCTGATCCGCTGCGCACAGTCGCGTTGAGCCTGCCTACCGGCTCAAGCGCACTCGCGACCGTCTCGGCGATCGCCGCGAAGATCGCGCCTCTCACCGCAGGGCCGTTCAAAGGAATGGACCTGACCTACAAGGCCAGCGTCGGCGCCGGCACCACAGATCCAGCAGATCAGTTCACCGGCAAGGCCGATCCTCCCCAAACCTAAGAGACAT
>JBARNF010000648.1:0-3967 GCA_049802835.1 Bradyrhizobium sp. | reverse complement strand
ATTCTTCGACCTTCACCTGGGAGGCCCAAAGGTTTACGTCGCTGGCCTTCGCGGGCTCGCTGGACAGGAACTGCATCGGCCAACCGATGGCCTGCTCCATCAGCCCGATCTCCACGGACGTCGGATCGACCTTGACGCTGCCCTCCTCCACCGTGCCTTCGATCGGCTCGACTTCGTGCACGGGCCACGCCGTCTTCATTGACGCCGGCCGCGTATTCATCGGCAGACGTTTCAGCGTGCGGTGGGCTTCGATCAGACGCATGCCTACGTGCCGCCCGGTCCAGCGCGTCGGCGCGCGCGGCCGATCGACCACGCCGCCCAGGCGGGCCGGGTCGATCATTCGCCACGTCCCGGGGATCAACCCGTCGCGCGGCGGCAGCTTGAGGGCATCGTCAACCATGTCAGACTTTCGGGCCCGCCAGCCAGGTAGCGATCGCCTCGCGCCGAAGCTGCTCCATCACCGGGGGCAGCAGCGCCAGGCCTTCCCGCTCTGCGGCTCGCATGATTGCGTCGTCGAGAACCTCCACCACCCCAGCGCACGTCCGCAGCGCGGTGATCGTCATCTCGGTCTCTTCGATGATCGCGGGTGACGCCAGCTCGCCGCCTCGATTGCGACGGCGCCCAAGCTGCCACTCCAGAAAGTCGGCACGCTCGCGCATATGGGCCGCGCTGAACCCCTTTCCGGCGCTCACAACGCGAACAGCGGCCCGGCGGGCTTCGCTTCCTCAACCTTCGCGGCGTAATCCATGCGGATCGCGACCAGCAGGCCGAGCTGCCGCGCGGCCTGATCCTTCGTCAGCTTTCCGTTCCGCACCTGCCAACGATAGGCCTTGTGGCGCAGCGCCATCTCACGGTCGATTTCGGCGAGCTTCTCCTGATCGGTGTACGTCGTCATGGCTTTTCCTCTGCATCGATGGTGAACACGAAGTCAGGCCGATCGCCGAGTACAAGGAAGCGCGCGCGACCGCTGAAGTAGGTCTTGCTCTTGATGTATTTCGTCAGGACGTCGACGCCCTCGCTCACGATCGCCTCGAACCAATCGACGTTGACGAACGTGATCGGCTTGCCACCGCCAAAGCAGAAGCCGTCTGTTAATTGGTCCGGCAGGCGGTAGACGCGGACAAACACTCGCTCAAAATTCATAACGGCTCTCCTCACTCCGGGAACTCGTAGTCGGACGCCGGCGGCGGCCCCGGGTCTCTCATGTCGTCAAGGAAAGAGCGCTGGCTCTGCGTCGCGGGCTTGCCGAGCACCGGCTTGCCGGTCCACCAAAAGTGAGGCTCCTTGAAACCGATGAGGCCGTCCTTGCGCAGGCGACGTGACGAACGATCCCAACGAGATTTGACCGTGTTCTCGGACACCGGTTTGGTACCGTCCTGCGGGATCGAGTTGTCGCGGTAGGCCTTGCTGACGATAGCGCGATGGACGGCGCGCGTGCCGCGCGGCAGGCCCAACTCCGGAGGTGCTTCGCTGCCGGCTTCGTGGAGCTGCGTCCACAACACCGAGAAGAACAGGTCATCAATATCCGACAGCCTGTAACCGCCCTTTGTGTCGGATTTCTTCCGCTCCTCGGGCTCCGGCTCGACGGTGAAGTTTGGTTCGACCACAACACATGTCGAGCGCACCTTGCCGAACTTGTTCTTGATGCCGGTCTCCACGCCGTGCAACACAAAATCAAACGTCTTACCTGTCTCGCCTTCGCGCTGCTTCTTGACCGTGACGCTGCGGACCGGCCGACCATCGTTGTCCTTGATCTGGATCATCTCGCGGTTCTCCAAGCGCGTCTTGTACGAGACGGTCAGGATCGTCGGCACGTTGTTGGTGAGTTGCTCGTTACCGCGATGCTTTCCGAGTGCGTTGGTGTGTCCCACGATGATCACGGTGCAGCCAAGCACCCGGGCGATCGTCTTGTACCGATCGCGGATCTTCGACACGACCTCGCTGTCGATTTCCGAAGCGCCTGACGTCGCGGCGTTGTGAGTGTCGATGATCAGCGCGCCTGGCCGCTTGCTCGCGAACCGCATCTTACAGAGCGTGTCGACCTCATTGATCAGCGCATCCACATTCTCGGGTTTCTCCCACAGGTCGAACGGATGGGTCAGTGCGACGAAGGGCAACTCAGATCGAATGTCGAAATAGTTCGCATAGCCACGCATACGGCCGCGCGCGCCGGCGGCGCCCTCATAGCAACACCAAATGACCGGGCGCGGTTCGAGGATGCGGCGGCCGAAGAACTCGACACCACGCGAGATCGCGAAGCCCAGATGCGACGTGAGGAACGATTTGCCAGTCTGGGTCTCACCCATGATGATGACCAGCTCTTCCTCGGGGATGAGATCCTCGACCAGAAATTCCGGCTCATTGAGGCTGGTATCGTCGCGCTCCGCGAAGAACAGCGCGCCCATCTTGGATTGCCAAGCGTCGAGGCCTGCGAGGTTGGTCTGCCCCTCTTGCGTCAGGCGTCGCTCGGAAACCTCAAAGATCGTATTGGCGAGCGCGGATGCTGCGCCAGCGTCGGCCTCAATTCCAAGCGACATGAGATAGCCGACGAGTTGGCCGCCGCTGCGATCGGCAATGACGATGCCCGGACCGCCAAGCCACTCGATGATCTTCTCGTTGTCCGGCCGGAAGCCGTCAGCACCGAGCAATCCTTCGTAAACGCGGCCGAGCGAGCGGTCAAAGAACTCCCTCGGCGACACAAGGTCACGAACCCCTGTCACGAGGTCTGGCTGATAGAGCATCAGGCCGATAAGCGTTTGCTCCGCGAGGAGATCAGTCAGCCGCGCGCCACCTTCGTCCTCGAGATCACCCGACACATAGTCCTGGTATTCGTCTTGGTCTTGTGCTTCCGCGTCACTCACCGGCGCCACCCAGGTCCAGCAGGTTGTCGAGGAAGGTCTCGCCCTGATCGAAGATCGCAGCGATCAATGCCTGCGCGGTCTCAGCCGGCGTACGCTGATATTTAGCGCCGAGCCTTTCGAGTGCGGGCAAGAATTCGGCAGGCACGCCGACCAGCAACGGCGGCGGCTTCGCCGGCCGTCGACCGGGCTTCCCTTGCAGCTTGATGCCGTTGGTGCGCGCGGCCTCCGCGACGCGCGACGCGCCGGCCTTGCCCAGGCCGATATCGACGGCGATGTCCACCGCGCTCAGTTTCTGCTCGGCGAGGTACCGCAGGTACGCGACGCGCTCGGCGGTCCACTTGATCGCGAACAGTTTGCCGATGCCAAAATCAGGTTTTTGCACTGGCTTGTCTCCTTAGCCACCTCGTCGCGCCATCCGGATTGTCGCGACAGGCTTCAAGCAATCGCATCACGGCGTGCAGCTTCGCGACGCGCTCAATCTGTCCGTGGTCGGGTTCGTCATTCGGACGGTCGCCCCACAAGATCCGGGCGCGCTCCTGACCTTGGATGCGGAGAGCCTCGACAAACAAGATGTCGATCATCTCCCGCAGCGTCGGCTTGCATTCCGCAAATTCCAGCGCCGCCCGGATCGCTTCGTCTGCGCGATCATCGGCGCTCGCCATTTAGAAGCCGATCTTTTGCTGAACACCGAAATCGCCTTCGGTGCGCATCTGATGAAAGAAGCGTTTTTGCTCCTCAGTGCCGTAGAACTCGACCATGAGGAAAAAGTCCGCGATGGCATCGGCTTCGTCATCGTTGCGGACGGCGAAGCCGTAAAGCTTCGCGCGGCGGACCGTTTCATCCTTCTTCGCCTGCCCCTTGAGGCCCTTCCCGTTCCAGAACATGCCGCACTTGGACGGATTGATCTGTCGCACGGGCACGCCGAGCCCACGTCGGCGGTGGCAAACCTTTTCGAGAGCTGGACCGTAGCAGGACAGCTTCGTCGTGGTTGCGGGCGTTGTTTTGTTGAAGATGCTCGGCTGCTCGTACCCGACCAGCGCTGGCTTCTCTTGCTTCACCATGACGTAGCAAAAGTCCAAGATCGCACCCAAATGCTCGCCTAGATC
>JBARNF010000647.1:0-2910 GCA_049802835.1 Bradyrhizobium sp. | reverse complement strand
CAGCTGCGTCGCGTGTTCTCCGGATTGGCCCAGTCGTGTACGAAGCCGATGATGTGGCCGACGCCGCCGGACACCTGCATCAGGTTCTTGATCATCTTGACGAGATCGTCGGGCGTGCCGATCGTCGACGCTGCGCCCTCGACGAAGGCGGTCTTGTCGACGGCTTCATCCGGCGAAGCGAACGGCTTGAGGCCGGGACGCATCAATGTGCCCACGGTATATTCGTTGTGCCAGCGCATCAGCCCCTGGCCGGCCTCGCGTCGCGCCTGCTCGCGGGTTTCGGCGACGTGCCAGGACAGCAGCACGCGCCAGTTCGCCCGGCTCACACTGGTGCCGTGCTTCTTCGCGGCGTCCTCGGCGAACTCCCATTGTTGCGGCAGCGCCATCAGTCCCTGCGTCGACATCGAGCCGAGCGAGATGATGCCGATGCCGTATTTGCCGGCGAGCGTCATGCCCGACGGCGAGATCTGCGACGCCACCACGAACGGCATCTCCTCCTGCAACGGCAGGATCTGCAGCGCCGCGTCGTTCATGGTGAACCAGTCGCTCTTGGCGGTGACGCGCTCGCCGTTGAACAGGCGGCGGATGACGGCGATCGCCTCGTCCTGGCGGTCGCGCTGGGTCATCGGATCGATGCCCAGCGTGTGGGCGTCGGAGGCGAGCGCGCCGGGGCCGGAGCCGAAGATGGCGCGGCCGCCGGTCATGTGATCGAGTTGCACCATCCGCTGCGCGACGTTGTAGGGATGATGATAGGGCAGTGAGATCACGCCGGTGCCGAGCCTGATGCGCTTGGTGCGCTCGCCGGCGGCGGCGAGAAACATCTCGGGCGATGCGATCGTCTCCCAGCCTGAGGAATGATGCTCGCCGCACCAGAACTCGTCATAGCCGAGATCGTCGAGCTGCGCGACGAGATCAAGGTCGCGGCGGAATTGCAGCATCGGGTGCTCGCCGATCGGATGATGCGGAGCGAGGAAGGCTCCGAATTTGAGCCGCGCCATGTGTTTTCTCCCGAGTGGAATTTCGTTGTTGCCTGGCTTCGTTGCTTGATGATCAGGCTAATTGGCGCATCGTTTCGAGGCAATCGCCCTTGGTGCGATCGCTGATCGGTGCATGCCTGCCATTTGTTGTTTACTGATTGCGGATCGATGCGCAGACTTCGCGTCGCGATGCGCCGATTCGTGATTCGCCGAGGAGGATGATCAGTAGAATTGCGGTCGTCACCTCTGTCGGTTGCGCGACCTCTCATGTTCAAGCTGTCCGCGATATCAGTGTGTCCCTATCACTTTTCGATCGCTGCAATGTCATGTGTCGCCTTCGCGTGACATTTAGATCGCAGCAAGAACGAAATTCGCAATCAAATTGCTGACGTCCGCTGGGTCTCGGGCTTTTTCTTTTGCACTGCAGCAACCATCTGAGTGATGGTGGATTGTCCACCCGCTGACGTGAATACGTGAATGCCGAAGGAGCTGCCGTTGTCCCTCGCCGAAAATGTTGAGTATTTGCGACGGCTGCGGGAGCTGAACGGCATGACAGGATTTGGCGATTTCCATCGCCAGCCGCGCCCCACGCCCGAATGTCCGCTGATCGAAATCGAGAACTTCGGCACCAATCCCGGCCGCCTCAAGATGTTCGCCTATGTACCGGCGCAGCGCCAGCCGCTGGCGCCGCTCGTCGTCGTGCTGCATGGCTGCGGGCAGGGTGCCGCCGACTATGACCTCGGCGCCGGCTGGTCGACGCTCGCCAAGCATTTCGGCTTCGCGCTGCTGGTGCCGGAGCAACAGCGCGTCAACAATCCGCAGCGCTGCTTCAACTGGTTTCAGTCCGAGGACATCACGCGTGACCAGGGCGAGGTCGCCTCGATCCGTGAGATGATCGCGCGCATGGTGGCGGATTGTGCCATCGACGTCAGGCGCATCTTCGTCACCGGCCTGTCGGCGGGCGGCGCCATGACGATGGCGATGCTGTCGGCGCATCCGGAATTGTTCGCCGCCGGCGCCGTCATCGCAGGCCTTCCGTTCGGCGCCGCCCGCAACATGCGCGACGCGATCCTGCAGATGCGGATGCCGCCGGCGCGTCCCGCCGGCGAGCTCGGCGATCTCGTGCGCCGCGCGTCACAGCATCGTGGCAAATGGCCGAAGCTGTCGGTGTGGCACGGCACCGCCGACTACACGGTGCATCCGGACAATGCCGGCGAGATCGTCAAGCAGTGGCTGGACCTGCATCATCTGTCGCTGGCACCCATGGCCACGGCCAAGGTGAACGGCTATCCGCATCAGCAATGGTGGAACGCCGACGGCGAGACCGTGGTGGAATCCTTCACCATCACCAACATGGCGCATGGCACGCCGATCGGGACCGCGGCCAACGACAAGCGCTATGGCAAGGCCGGGCCGTTCCTGCTCGAGGCCGGCATCTCCTCGTCCTATCTCATCGCAAAATTCTTCGGCGTCACCGACTGGATCCGCCAGCTCAAGCCGGCCGCGGCGTCACCGAGCACGAAGCTCATTCCCGAGGTCTCGCCGATCTCGGCCGCGTTGCCGAGCTTGACGAAGATGCTGCGTCGGCCGGCGGATGCGCCGGCTGCCGGAGCCGAGCCGGCCGAGGCCAAGGCCGCGCCGGAGACGGCGCCCGCCAAAACATCGCTGCCGAAGGCAACGCAGGCGCGGCCGCCGCGCGATCGAAAGCCGGTCCGGTCCGCGCCGGTCAGGTCACAGAAGCCGAAATCCGAACTTCCGGGCCCGGTGCAGCCGGCCGGCGACAACAAGGCGGCCGGCGCAAAATCCGCCGACGCGCCGCCGGTCGAGGTGAAGTTGTCCGTGTCAAAGCCTTTGCTGTCGACACCTTCGGTGGCGAAGCCGGACGTGGCCAAGGCGATCGAAAAGGCGATCGACATGACGCCGGCCGAGGCGC
>JBARNF010000646.1:0-8089 GCA_049802835.1 Bradyrhizobium sp. | reverse complement strand
TTGTCCCAGAACAGCCAGCGCAACAGCTCGAAACGCTCCTGCTCGTCTTTTGCCCCGAACTGACCGTAGCGTTCCGCGAGGCGCAGCAGGATCGGCGCGGTCTGGGTCAGGCGGATGCCGTCTTCCTCCAGCACGGGAATTTCGCCCATCGGATTGACGCGCCTGCGCCAATCCGGCGTGAAGGTGATGCCACCGCCGAAATCGGTCCATACCGGCTCGAAGGTCTGGCCGCACAGCGTGAGCATCAGCGCCAGCTTGTAGCTGTTGCCGGACTCCGGGAAGTAATGCAGGCGATAAGCCGTCATCTCAGCGATCGTCTCCGTCCCTCACCTGCAACCTTCGCTTAAGTGGCTCCGAGGGAGGCCGCGAATGTTGCACCGGAACATTAGCTAGGCTTCTCCGGAGAATAGAACCATTCAGAATTCGGCGCGACGCCTTCAGCTCTCTGCAACGCAGGCGCTCAGGATCTCAAGCCGCCGGGTGGCCCGCACAGGCTGCAGCTTCGGCGAACAGCCAGTCGCGGAAGCGCGCAAAGCCAGGCGCCGGGTTTGCGGCTTTGCCGCGATGCACGAGATGAAACTGCCGTCGGAGCCGCACAGTGTCCGCGCAAACGGGTATGAGCCGTCCGCTCTCGATGAACGGCCGAACCACGGGAGCGAGCCCGAGGGCGATCCCCATGCCTGCCGCCGCCGCCTCATAGACCACCTGCAGATTATCGAACGCCAGGCAGTCATGCGGCGTCGCATCGATGCCGACGCCGGCGAGCCATTCCTGCCAGAACTCCATCTGATGGCTGGTCCCAATCAGTTTGTGATGCAGGAGCGTCTCGGGTTCGAAGCGCTCACCCGCCGTTGCAAGATGCCGCGGGCTCGCCACCGGCACGGCATCCACGGCCAGCAGCGGCTCGCAAACAAGTCCCGGCCACGGACCGAAGCCGAGGCGAATAGCGCAATCGATCCGAGGCTTTGCGTTGAGATCTTCGATCTCGGCCGACGTCTCGAGCGCGATCTCAACGGCCTTGTGCTGCACATGAAACTGCTGCAGGCGCGAGATCAGCCAGTTCGCGGCGAATGTCGGCATGACGGTGACCGTGATGGCATTGCGCCGTCCGCGCGTCCTCGCCGCCTCGGTCGCTCGCGTCATGCTCTCCCATGCCGGGTCGAGCGCGGCAAAATAGTCGCGGCCACGCTCGGTGAGCGCGACCCCGCGCGGCTGCCGTTCGAACATGCGGACGCCAAGCTCCGCCTCCAGCAGCTGAATGCGCCGGCTCAGCGCCGGCACGGTGAGGTTCAGCCGCACGGCCGCCTGCGCCAGGCTCCCGGCGCGCGCAACCGCAACGAAGGCTTCGATGTTCTTCAGAGGAAGTCGCCGCATGACGACCAGTGTAGGGCGTTCCTGAGAGAAGATCGAGCGGGCCAGGAGCGCCGGCTCGGTGCGCCCCGGCTCGTCAGGGCAAATCACCCTGGTTCGCACAACGCCGTCGATGTTTTCTGAAAAACAAAAAATATATTGCGATCTTCCGAAATCAGGCGTATGGTCCCGCCCGTTTCGTTGCTCGGGTGGGGACGTATCGCGATCGTCACGAACGTTGCAGCGGAATGCGATGGACGGGCTATGCTGCAGCGGGCTTTCGCCTGCGGACGAACGGCATGGCGCGGACGGCGAAATCGTGTGGTCCTGGCCTCCCGACGCTGAGGCCAAGCTGGTGGTGATGATCCGCCGGTGACGGGGGCAAACAAGCCCGGTCCCCGGGGAGAGCACGTATAAGCCGTAAACCATCGCGCGGGGAATGCCGGGATGCCTCGGCTGAACCTGTGGTTCCTGCCGCCAGCATTCTTTTCTGCTGGCGGGCCATGGGTGCGGCCAGCGCCCGGCATTCCCCGCGCCCTCCCATTTCTCGAGGGCAACGCAAGAGCAAAACTTGGGCGCTTCGCGCCGCGAGATCGTCGTTCCATGTTCGAATTGGCCCACAACCGAGCCCGCCACGCACCTTCGCGGGGTTTCCATCACGCAGTCGTGTCCTTTCGTCTGTAACGGCTTGTGCGGATCTGCGTATCTTCCGGCAGAGGCCGTACAATGCCCAGCCGCGGCAGACCGAAACCAGACCCGATCGAGAGGACACCATGCGCCGCCAGCTTTCTCGCCTGATCCCCAAAGCCGCGCTCATCGGCGCCTTCGCCGGCGCCGCGCTCCTCGCCATTGGTCCTTTGCGCGCGGCGGAAGACGCCGTGGTGATCCCGCCGCCCGCGGCGGATGAGCCACCTTCTGGCGGACTTGAGACCGCTGTCGTGGCCGGCGGCTGCTTCTGGGGCGTGCAGGGTGTCTATCAACACACAAGAGGCGTCGTGAATGCGGTGTCCGGCTATGCCGGAGGCAGCAAGGCGACGGCGGATTATCACACCGTCTCGGCCGGCACGACGGGGCACGCGGAGTCCGTCGAGATCAAGTTCGATCCGAACAAGATTTCGTACGGCAAGATCCTGCAGATCTTTTTCTCGGTCGTGCACGACCCGACCCAGCTCAACCGCCAGGGACCCGACTCCGGCACCCAATATCGCTCCGCGATCTTCGTGACGTCAGAGGCGCAGAAGAAGATCGCGGAGGCCTATATCGCTCAGCTCGATCAGGCCAAGGTGTTCAAGAAACCGATCGTCACCAAGGTGAGCAAGCTCGATGCCTTCTTTCCGGCGGAAGGCTATCACCAGGACTATCTGACGCTGCATCCGAACCAGCCCTATATCGCCTATAACGACCTGCCGAAGGTTGAGAATCTCAAGAAGATCTTCGCCGAGAATTACCTGGACAAGCCGACCCTGGTCAGCAACGCCAAGGCGACGAACTGAGGACAAGGCGGCGAAAGGAACGCCATAGGACAAGCAAATGACCGACACCAAAACGAGCGACAAGGTCGTCAAGAGCGAGGCGGAGTGGCGCAAGGAGCTGACGCCGATGCAATACGCCGTGCTGCGCGAGAAGGCGACCGAGCGGCCGTTCAGCGGCGAGTACGAGCACGATCACCGCACCGGGACCTATATCTGTGCCGGTTGCGGGCAGACCCTGTTCGAGTCGGACGCCAAGTTCGATTCCGGCTGCGGCTGGCCGAGCTTCACCCAGCCGGCAACCGAGAGCCATGTCGACGAGGAGACCGATGTCAGCCATGGCATGGTCCGCACCGAGGTGCTGTGCTCGAAATGCTCCGGCCATCTCGGCCACGTGTTTCCGGACGGTCCGGGACCGACGGGCCTGCGCTACTGCATCAATTCGGCGGCGCTGAAGCTCAAGCCGCGATGATCCCTCTGCGGCGAATGCCGCCGGTGCCCGGCTCCGTCTTTGGACGGTACCGGGACGCCGGCGGGCCTACGCCGGAAGCCACAAGGGCCCCAAAAATCGCCGCGGCAGACGAGATTTTCGCTTTGCTGGTGTGTCTCCCCTGCATTCACAAGTTGCATACTATTTAAGTTGTTGAAAAACAAAGATATTTCATTCGCCCCCGAAGCGGGCCAGATTTACGATGTGACCGGGCAGGATTCGCATTTCTGCCAAATCAGCCTATATTAGGGGCCGTAACTGACATGCAGGGCCGGGCCGCCTGGAGCGGCAACGAGCGCCCTCCGTCCCACAATCGCTGGCGTCATTGCCAAGCTGGATCGTTCGAAAGCTCGCGTCAGCGCTCTTAGCCGATAAGAAGAGGTCTCAGACCATGCGTCCACTGCGTCCGTTCAACTTCAACACCTCTGCCGAACTGTTTCCCGCCGCCATTCGCAAGAAGAAGCGCGCGGGTTTTGCCTATCGGCGGTTCGGCACCGCGGCGGAAGCGGTGCGCTTCGCCATGGAGGAGTTGCCGTCGGATTCGCTGAATGGCGCCTATCTGCAGGTCGAGGAGGCTCGGTTCGACCAGAACGGCATCCGCACCCTGTACGAGAGCGAGGCGTTTCCGCTGCCGCGCCGCGCGGCAGACAAGGCGCCCGACGCCGATGCCGCCTGACGGCGGCCCGACCATCAGACGACACCCTGCCCCGCCTCGTGCGGGGCAGTTTTTTTATGGGGCCTGCTTTGACGGTTTTTTCAATTCCTCACCGCGGCTGGCGGTCGAGCCAGCGCCGCAGGATCTTCGCGTTGCGCATGTTGGCGCGGAACAGGACATCGAACGCATCGCCGGCGACCGGGACCATGCCGATCACGCCTTCGACGGCGACATTACCCAGCATCCGCGCGATCACGTGCCAGGGTGCACCAAGGGCGCGGGCCTCGCGCACCAGCCACAGCGACAACGCGGTCGCGATGAGGTCGCCGACCACGGGGATCAGGCCAATGATGCCGTCGATGCCGTAGCGGATGTTGGTGCCGGGCAGGACGAAAGCGACGTCGAGCAGCTTGGCCACCGCCTCCAGTCGTGCGATGCGCTGCTCGCGCGTCAGGTTGCCGAACGGATTGGCGGTCTGGAAGTCGAAGCGGATCCCGCCGGAGCCGTCGAAGGCGCCATTGAACGATCCGCGAAAGGCCCCCTGGAACGGGCCTTGCTGCGGGATCTCCCGCCCGTCCTGATCGATGACCGGACCGCGCGCCTCGTTGGCGTTGAAATGCGCCTGCGAGGCACGTCGGGACGCACGGCGGGGCGAGATCGACATCTGGTCTTGCATACCCATGACATGGCAACGCACGGGCCCGGGCACAAGTTGCGTCGAACCGCCGCCGGGCCCCGTCTATTTCCCCCTAGCGCCCGTCGGCGTCAACCCGAAGCGGCGCCTGAAACAGCGGTTGAAATAGGACAGGTCGTTGAACCCGCAGGCAAAGGCGATATCGCTGATGCGACGCCCTCCCTCGGCCAGCAGGTCCATGGCCTTGCGCAAGCGCAGCTCGTTCAGCCGTGCCGAAAAGCCGGCGCCCGCCTCGTGGAGCAGATCGTTGACGTAGCGCTCGGACAGGCCGGCTGCGGCGGCGAGCTTCTGCGCCGAAAAATCAGGTTCAGTGAAGCGCGTGTTCAGAATTGCGAGGACCCCCGTCAGGCGAACGCTGCGCAAGCCGCCGCGTCGGGCCTTCAGCATCAGGTCGCCGCGGACACCGAGGCCGAGCGCAGCCAAGTCGAGGAGATGCTGCGCGATCGCAGGACCCGCTTCCTCGGCAGCGCCAGGGCGGGCGAGCAGCAACTCGCTGTAGTCCATGGCGAGCGAGAGCGCTCCTCCCGCCTCCAATTCCCGGCCGACCAGGTCGTCGACATCGGGCACCATCGATCGCAGCGCCACCATCGGCAGATGCACGTTGACGAAGCGCTTATGGTTCGCCCCATCGGCGCTGAAGAACGGTTCATCGAGCTTGAGCAGCACCATCGCGCCGGGCCGCAGCGAGAACTCGCGTCCGCGATGAACGACAGTCGCTTCGCGGCTGCCGGCATTGCGCGCCAGGCAATAGCGGTCGTCTTTGGTCGCAAGCACCTGGCGCCGTTCACGTCGCACCCGGATGAAGGTGCCGTCGCAACGGCCCAGCAAGGTGGTGCCGATGTGGATGGCGTTCATTGCGGCGCGAAAGGGCACGTCGTCGGCCGGATCGAGCTCGCCGGTGTTGGAAAAGTGCTCGAACAATTCCGCAAAGCACAAGAAGCGCTGCCTGTCGTCGAGCCCTCTCGGCAGCATGTCGGTCGACAGCATTTTCCTGACGGTGGTCATCGAAATCGGACCCGAGGCAAATGAAATCTGAAGCAACAGGATCAATGTGGCAGCGGCAGGATGAACCGCCGCTGAAGTCGTCACAGGCCGTTAAGAGAGGATCGGGGAGCGCCGACCAGTCCAAATCGCAAGCCCGTTCGTGCCGGTTAGTCCAAGACAGCAGCAACCGGTTCAACTACCGATGCGGCCGGGCGCCCCCCGAATGGTCGGTGCGCCCCTCAGCTTCCAAGTCAACTTCCAAGTCGACAGCTATGAGCGCAAGGAGAGAATGAATGAACATGTCTTCCACTGCCCGCAAGCTCGCGCTCGGTGCCGGCCTCACGGTCAGCATCGGGATAGGCTACGCGCTTGGGGCACAGCCGCACATGACTGCAACCGTCACGATGCTGCAGTCTGCGCGCGCCGAACTCGCTCAGGCGACCCCGAACAAGGGTGGACATCGCGAGCGCGCATTGGCGCTGATCGATCAGGCGATCGGCGAGGTGCGGGCCGGCATCGCTTTCGCAGCGGGCGGCTGATTTGGCTCACAGCTATGCCGCGACTGCCCTCATAAAACGGAGATCAACGATGCGAACCATCATCGCCAGCACGATCCTCTTGGGAGTTCTGACCTTCAGCGCATCCGCGATGCCGCTGGCTTCGATCAAAACCGGACCGCAGGCCGCCGTCATCCAGGTGGCTGGCGGATGCGGCCCGGGCTGGCATCGGGGCCCCTATGGCGGGTGCCTGCGCAACTTCGCCAACCCGGCAGTGCACGCCTGTCCGCGCGGCTTTCACATCGGCCCGGGCGGCCGCTGCCGCGGCAACGGGAGATAGGGCGGCGCCAATATCATACGCTCGCGCAGCGCAACCAGCGGCTCAGCTAGCAGTCATCGGTTGCGGCTCCTGCACGAGCTTATGCACCAGCCAGGAGGACACCGTGGCCGGGATGAAGCCGACCAGGCCATAGAGGATCCATTGCACGACGCCATAGTCGGAGCCATGTGAGGCATAGTTGAAGGCGGCGAGCAGGAAGGCGATGCCGCCGACCAGGAGCATCCGGAGCGTCGGCGGGATGCGCCTGACGTGAAACAGGATGTCGTCGATCGCGCACATCATCAGCGCCGGCAGGAAGCCGAACAGATAGCTGTACTGCAGCGACGTGACGAAGACCTTGAATAGCTTGGCCACTTCGCCCGGATTGGTGTCGGTCCAGTAGCCGGACAGGTAGGTGGTGACCAGAAGCAGCGCGAAGCCGCCCAACGCCGGGCCCACGGCAACGAAGATCAGATAACGCTTCATGCCAAACCTCCTGCCCAACGCTGCTGGTCAATCCCCCCACAGCGCAAATGCGTCGTTGAAGGCGCGCTCGCCGGGCGCGCCCTTCTCGATCGCGATGATCGCCCGCCGCTGATTGGTATAGACCAGGGGCACGTCGAACCAGGAGCGCTCCTTCAGGAGCTGCACGTTGCGGGTCCGGTCGGCATCGACATTGGACAGCCCGACCAGGAAGAACCCGTCGGTGACCTTGACGGCCAGGCCGGCCAGCGGCGTGCCGCGCGCCTGCTCGTTGGACTTCATCAGGATGCCCGGCACGTTGCCGACGCCGCCGCCCGAGAAATCCTGCGGCAGGATGAACGTCAGCTCGGCCGTATGGCTCGCCGGCAGCGAGGTGTCGGTGTTGCGACGGAACGACATCGTCATCTTGAACTTGCGATCAGGAATCTCGATGTCGGCGCGCACGGCGATGTCAGCCTTCTGCGTCCCCGTCGCCTTGATCTGCTCGGTGCGCCAGACCACCGACCCGATATATTGCTTGCCCTTCGGATCGCCGGGATCCTCGTCATAGAGCACGACCCGCTGCGCGACCGGGGCGATCTGGTCGGAGGACGGCGCCTGGCCGACCCGGTCGGTGATCTTCGGCTTGCTGAGCGGCGCACCGTTGTCCTTCGGCGCTTCGACGGTCGATGTCGATTTGAACAGGCTGGTGACGGCCCCGACCAGCGGCCGGCCCCACAGGATACCGGCGCCGATCAGGATCAGCACGATACCGGCGCCGATGGCGGCCTTGAACGGAAAGGTCGCGCCGCTCCGCTCCGATTTCTTCTTGGTCTCACGCTCCCGATCCGCGCCGCCGCGCTGACGGGTCGAGGTGGCCGGCAGCGCATAGCGCTCGGCCTCCTGGACCGATTCGTCATAGGAATAAGGCGCCTCGGGCAACGGCGGAGGGTCATCATCGCCGGGCTCGAGCCGATCGAGGTCGGTGGCCGGAACGTTGGCGTAGGTCTTGCGCGCGGCCCGGTTGGCCTGCGCTGCGGCCTTGCCGAGATCGTCGACATCGGCCGTGATGTCGCGGAACCCGCGCATCGCCGGCGACGACGCCGCGTTGCCGTTGTCCTGGCCGCGACGCGGGGCAGCCGGACGGTCGCGCGACGGCGCCGCGGAGG
>JBARNF010000645.1:0-4699 GCA_049802835.1 Bradyrhizobium sp. | reverse complement strand
GCTTTGAAATCTCGTGCGCATCATTGCGCCCGCAGAAATCATTTCACCATCCCGAAAGGATCGGGCACGACGTGCTGGTTGGCGTTGTTCCAGAAATTCTGCAGCACAAAGCCGTATTCGGACAGATTGTGATTGAAAGGTGCGAGCATGTCGTTGGCGCTTGGTTTCTTCCAGTCCGCCTGCAGCTCGCACGCCAGCGCGAAAGTAGAAACCAGTTCGGCGCCTGCGTTGCTCATGCGCGACATCGCTGCTTCGGCTTCGTAGCGGTTCCAGGCACCACACGCGTCGACGACCGGGAACACCTTGTAACCGTCGTTGAGCAGCGAGAGGGTCGGGAACGCACAGCATGTCCCGATCGTCACGCCCGCGATGATAATGTGCGTGCGGCCAGTTTTTGCGACAAGCTCCTCAAATGCGTTGCGGAAGGTCGGATCTTCATACGCATTGATGATGCCGGTCCGCCGATAGATCGGATGGTCAGCGAAAATCTCCTTGATTTCCGGCAGCGTGTCGCCGTTCTGCCACTGCGCATTGGACGAGGTGATCAGCACCGGGATCTTCAGCGCCTTGGCGACGCGTGCGAGTCCCACCACATTGCTTTTGTATTCGGCGAGAGAGCTCACGTCCCGTATGCCCGCCATCAGGCCGATCTGATGATCGATCAAGAGCACGATGCTATTCTCCGGCGTCGGCTTATCGTGACCTGCGCGCCCGGCCGCGCGCGCCTCGGCTGGCGCCGCTTTATCGGGGAGCACGCCGTCGGTAATAGGGCTGATAATGTCGGCGGGACGTTGTTCGGTCATGGCTATTTTCCTGTCAGGTTTGAGATCGAGGGTTGGACCGTCGTTCTTCGTCATAGTTATTGCGAGTTGACCGGCTGCTGAACCACAGAGGTTGCCTCCGTCAGTCCATCCGCGCGCGGCTGATCGAACGCGTACACGTCCATCCGCAGGACGCTGTAGGTGGCGCTTGCGTGAAGCCGCTCGGGGCGCGTCGGGTCGCCGCCTGCTCCCAAAGCGACAAAGAGCGGCAGCAGGTGCTCTTCCGTCGGATGATTCTTTACTGCGTACGGCGCGCGCTCGCGATAGTGCAGCAGTTCGTCGGTCCGACCTTGCTTTAGGGCCGCGTCGAACCAGTCCGCGAAGCTATTCACCCAATCGGGCGCAACGTCGTTCGGCCCATGACCTCGAAATTCCGAAAGATCATGTGTGAAGCTTCCGCTTCCGATGATGAGAAGACCGTTCTGGCGCAGCGGAGCCAGAACGCGGCCGATACGTAAGTGGTGCTCAGGTCCGAGATGCGGCTGCACGGACAGTTGGAGGACCGGAATGTCCGCGGCCGGGTATGCGAGCAGCAATGGGACCCAAGCGCCGTGATCGAGTCCCCGATTGTGGTCGATCTCGGAGGCGAACCCCGCTTCGCGCAGGCGCGCGGCAATGTTCGCGGCAAGGTCGGGAGCGCCGGGTGCGGGATAACGCAGATCGTAAAGGGCGCGCGGAAATCCGCGGAAATCGTGAATGGTCTCGTTCCACTTCACCGCGCTCACGGTCGGTCGTTCCGTCTCCCAATGTGCCGAGATCACGAGAATAGCCTTCGGTCGATCCAGCATCGGACCGAGGCCTGCGAGGAAGTTACGTGCAGGCGTGTCCGTGAGCGGCAGGGTCGGCGCCCCGTGCGACAGAAACAGGCTGGGCATAGTCATGATGATTTCTCCCTTCGTGGGCGGCGATTGGGCTCAGCGGCGCGGGAAGCGGAGGCTGTGAGGGCCGTCCCCGAGCAGCGCCTGCACGAGCAACGCCACGATCCAAAATGCCGGGTACTCCCAGCCGCCATTCGCGCTGTCGAAGAAGAACCCCGCTTTGCCGTGCACGGTGGCGATTGCACCGAGGAGGATGGGGATCAGAGCGAGCGCGACATATCGGGTTTGCCAACCGATGATCAGCGCGGTGCCGCCCAGCACTTCGGCCGCGATGACCAGGTAGGCGACAGCTCCTGGGACGCCAACACTGGCAAAAAATTGCGCTGTCCCGGCGGGCGTGAACACAAACACCTTCAGGGCGGCGTGGGCGAGGAACAGGCCGCCTAGGCTGAGGCGAAGCAACAGGGCGGCGTAGGGGGCGGTGCGGGCGTCGATCATGGAAAGCTCCTTGATTTGTTGAAATCCAATATGATCGATGTCCCGGAGTGTGATAATCCGTTTTATGGTAATATCAGCTCACACCCGGAGTATGAGATCGAATGCTGGACCGGATCACAGGACTGCAGGTGTTCGTGAAGGTTGCCGCGACAGGCAGTCTTTCCGGCGCCGCGCGAGCTATGAATCTCTCGCAGAGCATGGCGACCAAGCACGTCGCCGCGCTGGAAAGGCGGCTCGGCGTCAGTCTTTTTCATCGCAGCACGCGCCGGCTCTCGCTCACGGAAGCCGGACGCAACTATGTGGAGTCCGCAGAGCGCATCCTCGCCGAACTGGAGGCTGCGGACAGCGCAGTTTCTGCCGATCGATTTGAGCCACGCGGCATGCTGCGGCTCAGTGCTCCGGTGTCATTTGGAACGCGCCAGATCGCGCCCGCGCTCTATGAGTTCTGCAAGCGTCACCCGCACCTGAATGTTGAACTCGGGCTAAACGACCGGCTGGTCGATCTTGCCGAGGAGGGCTGGGACTTGGCGGTGAGGGTCGGGACGCTCGAAAGCTCCGCCCTGCTGGCGCGGCGGCTCGCGCCCTGCCGGACCGTAGTGGCAGCAGCGCCATCTTATCTCCAGGCCCACGGTACCCCCAAGACAATCGTAGATCTGAAGCGTCACAACTGCCTTGGTTACACGTTGTCCCGAACAACCGGCGCCGGCCGCTGGCTGTTTGGGAGCCGCCAGGAAAAGATCGTCGAGGTGTCGGGAAGCCTGCTCGCGAATAACGGTGATACCCTGCGGGCTGCAGCAGTCGCGGGACTGGGAATTATCTATGAGCCGACTTTCATCGTGGGCGACGATTTACGCGCCGGGACACTCATCAACATCACGCTCGACCAACCGACCATCGAGTACGGCGGTATCTATGCGGTGCACCGTTTCGACCGCAATCCGCCGGCTAAGGTTCGAGCTTTCATCGACTTCATGATCGAGAGATTCTCGCCCTCGCCGCCCTGGGATCGTTCACTAACATGACACGAAGGGTTCCAGCCGCAGAGGGAGCGTGTCCGGATCATGCTTGGAGCCCTATTTGGGCGCAGGCAGTAGCGTTAGAATTGGGATTTAAGCTTTGGTGAGAATGGCGTCCTCTCTTCGTGGGACGCCGGGACGAACATTGCCGGTAGGCAAAAGCGAAATCCCGAGAAGCACCGCGAAGATCTGCGAGAGAACGTTGGAATGCAGTCCCACTCCCTTCGCCAACGACTAAGCCGTTGATACTGAAGGGGTATTGTCTTTTGCGAGAGGGACTCGAACCCTCGGGACGGTTTAAGGTCTTTCGCTCTCTTCCCGGCCGATCCGCTTTTCAATGGCTCGCAATCTTCGTAACCCGGGCAGTCGAATGCAGCGCAACCCCAGAACCGCCGAGCTCGTATTCGTGCCGACTGACGTCCCCCTGCCGTCCCTCTCGAAGCTCGCGGCCGTGCTGACGTCCGAGGAAACGGAACATGCCGCTCGTTTTCATTTCGAGGCCGACCGGCGCAGAAGCATCGTCGGCCGCGCGTCGCTGCGACATCTGTTGTCACACCGCCTGGGTGGCGATGCACGCCAATTTCGCTTCGAGCGCGGCGCACACGGAAAACCGTTCCTGCCGAACTCGGAGTATCATTTCAACCTGAGCCACTCAGGCGGCGTCGTCGCCATTGCGTTGGCGAAAGACGACATTGGGGTCGACATCGAAGCGAGGCGCGAGGTCTCCGGCATCGGGCGTGTCGCGGCTCGGTTCTTTTCATCAGACGAGGCGGAGCGAGTTCACACTGCGATGGACCCGACCGACGCGTTCTTGCGCATCTGGGTCATGAAGGAGGCCGTCGTGAAGGCCGCGGGAGGCGGAATCTACCTTCCGCTCGATCGCTTCGCAGTTCCCTCCTCAGCGAAGGTCCCGCAGCCCCTGCAGCTCTTCGGCGACGCGCCGATGTTGGCGGGTTGGTCCGTCGTGGAAGCGGAGGTTCGCGACGGTTATTACGGCGCCGTCGCGATGCGCGGCTCGGCCTGGCAGGTGGCGGCGCGGTGGGAGGATCCGCTCGATCTCCTCCGATGACGCCTAGTCCTTCGCTGCCACGACGTAGATGACCCAGGGCGCGATCGACGTCTCGGTCACCCATTCGTACGGCTCTTCTTCGCGTCCGAGCGGTTTGTCGTGGGCGATCAGCTCGAGCCCAGATGCGGCAAAGAGACCGAGATAGTCCTCGTGGAACCAGACGAGGTCCAAGACCGGACGCGGGTCGTCGACGTCCTTCATCACGATCCGGACGATGTCCCCGCTCTTGGCCGCGCGGTTTTCCGGAAAGTCCCCGGTGGTGAACGACGCCCACTCGTGCAAGTAGATTTCCGGTGTGGAGCCGAGGATGATCATCCGTCCCTGAGGGCTCAGCAACCGGCGCAGGCCGCGCAGGAGCGCACGCCGCTTGGCGACATCCGGAATGTTGTCAAAAGCGAATGCCGACAAGACGAGATCGAAACGGCCCGGCGCGAAGGCGTTGAAGTCGCCGTCTTCGACCAATCGATAGTCTCCGCC
>JBARNF010000644.1:0-2957 GCA_049802835.1 Bradyrhizobium sp. | reverse complement strand
ACCTGGCGGCGCTGCGGACGCAGCCGCCCGAGGCGATGTCGGCGATGGACGGCTATGCGGTGCGAACGGCCGATGCCGATCGCGTCAAGGCGCAGCTGAAGGTGATCGGTGAGGTCGCTGCCGGCCGGCCGTTCGATCGCGCCCTCGGCCCAGGCGAGGCCGCCCGCATCTTCACCGGCGGCGTCGTGCCCGACGGTGCCGACGCGGTCGTGATCCAGGAGGATACGCTCGCCGACGGCGACCACGTCGTGATCAACGAGGCTGCGATCAAGGGCCGCCACATCCGCCCGGCCGGCGTCGACTTCCGGCAAGGCATGGTGCTGCTCGAGGCCGGCCGCCGGCTCAGCGACCGCGACCTGTCGCTGGCCGCCAGCATGAATCATCCGGCCCTGCCGGTCCGGCGCCGGCCGAAGGTGGCGCTGCTCGCCACCGGCGACGAGCTGGTGATGCCGGGCACGACGCCGGGTCCGGGCCAGATCGTCTATTCCAACGGCTATGCGCTGCGTGCCCTGGTGCGCAGCGAGGGGGCCACAGCGATCGATCTCGGCATCGCCGCGGATACGCTTCCCGCAACCGTCGCCGGCATCCGCCGCGCCCGCGAGGCCGAGGCCGACATCCTGATCACGACCGGCGGCGCCTCGGTCGGCGATCACGACCTGGTCAAGCAGGCGCTCGACGCCGAGGGCGTCGACATGGCGTTCTGGAAGATCGCGATGCGGCCGGGCAAGCCGATGATGCACGGCCGGCTCGGCGGCCTCAGGGTGATCGGACTGCCGGGCAACCCGGTCTCGTCCTATGTCTGCGCCATCCTGTTCCTGGTGCCGCTGATTCGGCGCCTGCTCGGCCGCGAGCAGCTTCATCTGCCGCGCGAGACCGCGCTGCTCGGCCGCGAGCTCGGCGCCAACGACGTGCGCGAGGACTATCTGCGGGCCCGCCTCGAGGAGCGGCCCGACGGCACCCTGATCGCGACGCCCGTGACCCAGCAGGACTCCTCGCTGCTGGGGAATCTCGCGCTGTCGCAGGCGCTGGTGATCCGTCCGGCGTTTGCGCCGAAGGCTGCGGCCGGCAGCCGTTGCGAGATCATGCGCCTGCCGGACTGAGCCCGCTTCCCCCGGCAAAGCCCGGTCCGTTCATTGTAATTTAAGGATTGCGGAACACACATCGAACATATAGTGTCCGTTCATGATTTGTTTTTAGTATGTTGCGGGCGCCGCGAATTACGGATCGTCCGACGTCCATGCGCTCACGGACTCCTCGTGAAGATTCAGAGCGTGCGGATTCGGACGACATCAAACTGGGGACCAGGTCGAGATGCTGACGCGCAAACAGTACGAACTTCTGCGGTTCATCAACGAACGGCTCAAGGAAGCCGGCGTGCCGCCGTCCTTCGACGAGATGAAGGATGCGCTCGATCTGCGCTCGAAGTCCGGCATCCACCGCCTGATCACCGCGCTGGAAGAGCGCGGCTTCATTCGGCGGCTGCCCAATCGGGCCCGCGCCATCGAGGTGATCAAGCTGCCCGAGCTGTCGCAGGCCGCCAACAACCGCCGCGGCTTCACGCCATCGGTGATCGAAGGCAATCTCGGCAAGGTGCGAACCTCGACGCCTGGCCTCGACGACGGTGAACGCCCCGTCGCAGTGCCGGTGATGGGCCGCATCGCTGCCGGCACGCCGATCGAGGCGCTGCAGACCCGCAGCCACACGATCAGCGTGCCTGCCGACATGCTCGGCAATGGTGATCACTATGCGCTCGAGGTGCGCGGTGATTCGATGGTCGATGCCGGCATCCTCGACGGCGACATGGCGCTGATCCAGCGCAACGAGACCGCCGACACCGGCGACATCGTGGTGGCGCTGATCGACGACGAGGAGGCGACGTTGAAGCGCTTCCGCCGCCGCGGCGCGTCGATCGCGCTGGAGCCTGCCAATACCGCCTATGAGGTGCGCATCCTGCCGCCCAACCGGGTGAAGATCCAGGGCAAGCTGGTCGGACTCTACCGCAAATACTGAGCCGCATCGCAACGGCGCGTACGCGGTCCGCGATCAATCGCCTCGACCGCGGCGAGGGCCGCTTGCCGGCAGAGGCGACCTTCGCTCTGCGAAATGCACCTCATGATATGCAATGCGGCATACTCAAACGCTTGTGATCGTGCGCGGCGGCACGCCGTGCAGATCGGCGCAGAATTGCCGCGAAGCACGCGCTAACATCACCATCGATGTCCACTCTGATAGAGGCCTGCGCCTGTCCGGGGGGAAGCGTGGGTCGGCTATCTCTCAACGAGGAGCGATCCGATGTGTGACTACAGCCTCCATGCCGTTGCGTCCCGCCCCGCCAAAGTCGGCGAGACGCTGGTGTCGACGATGTTCCGCGGCACCGCGACCCGCGGCTTCGCTTCGGAAAGCGAGCCGAACGTCGCGGTCTGCATGCTGCCTGGCACCGAGCTCGCCTTCGCCGAGGATGTCCGCTACGATAGCCGCTGGCTCTGGACCCGGACGATCCGCGAGCGCGTCGCCAAGTTCAACGCAATCGAGAAGCACGTCCCCGATCGCCACCACGATGCCATCGAGTTCGCCGATGGCCGCCATGTGCTGGTGACGCAGCTCTGCGAAGGCCAGCGCGTCACCGTGCTGCAACTTCCGGTCAGCAGACAGCCGGCCGAGCGCCGCCCCGATGTCGTCGAGGAGACCGGTCCAAACCTGACCACGCCGATACGCCGCATCAGCATCACGTGAGCTGATCGCGTCTGCGGGATGAGCTAATCCTCCACGCCCTGCTCCACCTCCGGCGGCGTGGCGTCCTGCACGCGTGCCGATGGCGCCCGTGGCGCCAGCGTCGGCTCGAATTCGGTCGCCTCCGACGGCGCCGGCCACCATGGGCGGTCGGTGCCAACGGCGCGTGCGGGGGTGACGACGAAGCCGTTGCCATGCCGCGTCAGCATCAGCGTGCCCTGCTGCTG
>JBARNF010000643.1:0-4846 GCA_049802835.1 Bradyrhizobium sp. | reverse complement strand
GCCTAGGGTGACGGACGCGCTAATGAAGCGAGTCTGGCGCTTGGAGGAGTTGCTGTGAGTATGCGTCTCCGACGCCTTAGGCTGCGCGCCGTGACGGTGAATGGTATATATGGAGCAGATATACCGTTTAGTGTCGGTCTAAACGTTTTGTGGGCAGACAACACCAAGGGTAAGTCCACGTGTATGCAGGGAATGTTGTACGTCCTGGGCTTAGAGAGGATGCTTAGCCCTCGGAGGGAGATCCCTCTTCCTCACGCGATGACAAGTTACCTTAGTACTGACGACAATGAACGGATTGATATCCTGGAGTCAAATGTTGCTCTGGAAATTCAGAATGATGTCGGCCAAATAATCACGATAAATCGTGCTGTAAAGGCACGAACGGACCCGCGCCTCGTGACAGTAGATTTTGGTCCTGCCTTAACCGACGGATCGACTCCCCTCAGGCGCAAAAACTTCTTCGTGCTCGATCCCGGGGCGGCTCAGCGCGAAGACGGCTTTCATCACTTCCTAGAAGGCTTTCTTGGCTGGCATCTTCCTCAAGTTAGGAGATACGATTCTCCAGAAGCAAAATTATACCTGGAGACCGTCTTTCCTCTTTTCTGGGTGGAGCAAAAGTTCGGGTGGTCTGCGATCCCCGCGGCCATTCCGACCTATATGAGAATCAAGGAGGTTCAAAAGCGTGCCGTCGAATTCTTGCTAGACCTTGAGGTCCATGATCTCGAATTGCGGCGTGAGCGGTTGGAGGAGAGTATCGCATCAAATGCGAAAGAATGGTCGGTAAAGTGCGAGGAACTCGAGCGCACAGTTCAGCGTAGCGCTGGACGGGTCGTTGCTTTAAGTAAGAAGCCACTGGCAGACCCTGACGCTCTGTCTAGAGCCCACATAGAGATTGCCGAGGCCGACAAGTGGGTGGTGCTTTCAGACGTGTTATCGAGGTACCGAATCTCAGTTGCTGCAATTGCGTCAGCTGTTGTGCCGGATGTGGAAGCTCAGTCGGGTGAAGTTTCGGAAAAGCTAAAATCGATTAGTGCGCGAGTAGATGAGCTTAATGTCCAGCGAATTAATCTGCATGGCATTCAGCAACTCAAGGTTGCCGACATTGGGTCGCTTCAGCGGCGTATCAAAACCTTAAATGACGATTTGATCAAGAACTTAGATGTTCAAAAACTTCAGCGCTATTCCGGGGTTGCGGCCACGTTAATGCCAGACCGGTGCCCGACTTGTGAGCAAGCTCTTTTGGATACCTTGTTATCTCAGGAAGCATTCGCCGCGATCATGCCCATCGGGGACAATATTGAATACATTCGCTCCCAGAAGAAGATGTTTGAAGATATTCTAGCGCGAGAAGAAGAGGAAGCTGCAATACGAAGTGATCAATTGGCAGCTATAGGCGCAGAATTGGCCGAGCACTATGCTCAAATTCGGCTGCTAAGATCTGAGTTGATTGCTCCTGGATCGAACCCCTCTGCTTCAGTCATCGAGGAACGGATTCGAGGCGAAGCGAAGATTCGCGAGCTTGAAGCGCTACAATCGGTTTTCGATGAATCGGTCGATCGGTTGCGTGTGTTACAGGAGGTATACCTAAGATTGTTAGATGAGAGGGAGAGAATTCCGAGCGATAAGTTGTCTGCCGGAGACAGAGAGAAGCTAAGGTTGTTGACCGAGCTTCTGCAGTCGCAAGCGACAGAGTTCGGGTTTAGTACCTTCTCGCCGAAGGAGCTCTCGATCTCAGAAGACAGCTATCGTCCCGAGAAGGAGGGATTCGAGATCGGATTCGAAACGTCGGCAAGCGATGCAATTCGCCTCAAGTGGGCTTACCAGCTGAGTCTTCTCGAGTTGGCGTGCGTTAAGAAGACCAATCATCCAAATATCCTTTTGTTTGATGAGCCGAGACAGCAGTCATCCTCAAAGGTTAGTTTTGAGAGTCTTCTGAATCGAGCATCTGATGCTAAAAAAAACAATCAGCAAATCGTATTTTCGACCAGCGAGGATATAGAGACGCTTCAGCGGATTATCGATAGGATCGATTGTACTAGGGTTATATTTGCTGGTTACATTCTTCAGAAGATTGAGTGAATGTGATGCACGTTTTGCGTGTCTCCCTTGAGAGAGGCAGTCCAGTGCGGTCACTGTAAGTCCTGGTTTGAGCGCGCGCAGCAACTAGGTGGGCTGATAGGGCATAGTATCTGAGATTTAGATTGAGATCGAAAATCTTCTGCGAGATTGGAGCAGAGGTTATGGGACTGTTCGATAAGATCTTCGGTGTACGTAAAGCTTTATCGAGTTCTTTGAGCCAAAAGGGCCTTTCCGTCGAGGGGCAAGCCGAGTTTATTTCTCCGACCGATGGTTCAATCGTACGCGCAGAACATACTGCATGGACTTCAGTGTCTTATCCTCATCGTGAAATCGTTCGAGTCTATGAATTTCGCGGACTGTCAACTCCGCACACGTATCGGAGGGTCGAGGTCCGCTGCCGTCAGACCAGACCTGTTGGAGGGTTGCTGCCAAAACCTTTGATCTATTTCGTTGTAAGTCCTCGGATGGGAGAAGGAGGAGGATTTCTGGCTGCAACGTTTGAGCCTCACGATGCGCTTCCGCCGAAGAAGTCAATTGTTCTCAGGGTTGAGGCGACGGATAACGAAAACCAAATCTACGTGCTGCATGACTATACGGATTACTGCTTGACCGTATTGTTATTCGGTAAGCCTATCGCGGTTCAGTTTATTTCGCAGGCTGGTGTTTTTGCATCTTTCTTGCTTGAGAATGACAGGAGCTTCGGTGATGGCTACGCAACGTTGACCGACTTCTAACACCATTCGGTGCTGGCTGCGACCGGGCCGCGCCAGCCGCAGCGCCGATGCGTCTTGTTGGGGTCGGCGTCCAGGCATCGCTGTGACAGTGCACTTAGCACGTGTGCGTCGTGCGGAGCCGCGGGGATCGTGATCCCATCAACCGGCAACCCGCATCAAGCGCGCTGAGGCAGCACGAAGAAAAATGACCGTCGCACCAATCCTATTGCAGCCGGACCGGCAAATTCGGCGGGCCGCGGAAGCCGAATCCGTGCCAGCGGACGCTCGCAGGATCGGGATTACGTTGACGCTGCACTTCAAACTGGAATCCGCCGCCGCCCCACCCAAGCCGCCCAAACCGGCAACGCGCAGATCGTAGGCATGGCCCCGGTCGGCCACAGCCACGGACGAGATGCTTACTATTTCCGCTCCAAGAATGACGTCCTGGTCTCGCGGAACCAATTGCCCGACAAGGAGATTGATATCGGGTCGGACTGGCTCCACTATCCGGCGACGCCGCACAGGAGCGCCTCCGCATGAGCAAGCGCAAATCGAATAGCCCGCATAAGCCGGTCGCTGCGAGGCCCGGCGTCGCGAAACCCGGCGTCGCGAAGCCCGCATTGATGTCGAAGCGCGAGGGCTCGGTCGCCGACCTCGCAAGCTCTGACGGAGCGGAACTCCAGGCGGTTCCGGAGACCGAAACGAGACTATTGGTGCGACCAGGCGAGGAGACCGAAGCGAGACTGGCGCCGGTCCCACCTCTGGAACTCGATGCCGGCCCGGCGCTCCATTCCGATCTCGCCGAGCCGAAGCCCAACGCCGTCCCGCTGCCTGTCGAAGCTGGGGCGGAAGCAAGTGAGTTGGAACACGCCGCTATGGGTGAAGACAGGACGCCCGGTCCCTTACCGAAGACGGAGCGACCCCGGCGGGCGCTCGATGGCATGGAGGCTTGCCAGACGCTATTCATGGAGATGACGCGGGACAATCTCGACTGGGCGGCCAGCTTCGCCTCGATACGCTCCCCCTTCGAGATCCTCGGCGTCGCGGCGACGTTCGCCGGTAGGCGGATCGACATGTATGGCAGGTTCACGAAGGCCGTCGTCGACATCGCCGCCGCGCCGGATGCCAAACCGCGATGACCTGACCAGTCTCGCGCCCTGGCCGGCCTGTACGGATATGCGCGCTCCGAAATGCGATCATGCTCTCACGGCGCGTGACACGCCCGCCAAGGTATAGGCGACGGGCTTACGGTGATGCTGCACCTCATTGGATTATCGTGACGCTGCATGTAATTGCGCTCGTCGGATTTGCCGTTCGCATGACAGCGGTTTGGGCCTCGACGGTTCGTCGCATAGGCCACCGTCATTGCCGCTGGTCCGACGAGGATCGGCGTTTGGCAGACGTCGCGAAACGAGACGCATTCGCCTCTTGGGACTTGAGCTAGGGCGTCCAGCTCCCGGAGCCCAGCAGGGTGGGGGGAATGATCGCGCCGGTCACTCCGTCGATGAAATGGAATTTCGTGCAGGCCGGACAGGTGAGGGGCTCGAACCGGGGAGATGCCCTGCGGGATTATGATGACGCTACACATAACTGTTACCCCCGCCCAAGCCACCGGGCCGCCGTCTCGTGGCGCGCCGATGTCACCATCAGTCGACCCTCGGCTTCACGAGAACCGCGTGGCACGAAGCTTCAGCTCTGTGAGCGCTAACGCCGCGTCGAGTGAGTTGGATGTTGGTGCAGTCCAGTGACTGTCACCGGAGTGTCTTTCGTCGGGTGCAGCGCCGTGCGTTTCGATGAGCCTGAGCGCTCCTGAAGTGCTATCCCGGTGGCGGATCGTGCCAGCCGGGGGAGATGATATGAGCTTCGAACTGATGATGTTGGCAGCCGCCAGCGTCTGGGGCTTCGTTCAGCTGGTTGCTGCGGCGCAAGCTGCCAATGTCCAGTACGGTCTGCGATGGGCTGCCAGCCCGCGTGACGTCGAGATGCCGCCGCTGACGCCGATTCCCGGGCGCATGTCTCGGAATTTCCGCAACTACATGGAGACGTTTCCGTTC
>JBARNF010000642.1:0-6997 GCA_049802835.1 Bradyrhizobium sp. | reverse complement strand
GCCGTCCGACGGGGCGCGATCCCACCAGCCGCAGCCGAGCGCCCAGGGCTGGGACGCCGCCGTGCTCGCGATGCCATTGCCGCCGATCACGCTGCGCACCACCGGCGCGCCCTCGATGTAGAGCACGGTCGAATTGTCGGCGGGATCGTTGACGATGGCGAGGTGATACCAGGTGTCGAGCATGATCTCGCCGGACCAGTCGGTCTGCGGCTGCCTGGTCGCGCTCGACGGCACGATCTCCCACTGCACCTCGCGCAGGTTCGAGATCGCAAACAGGATCGGCGGCGATTCCGGATCGCCGCCGGCATAGCCCGGCAGCCAGCCGCGGTTGCCGAAGCGGGTGAGGATGTTGCACCAGGCGTGATCGGCCGCCTTCCAGTTCGGATCGATCTTGATGAAGGCCTCGATCGTGTAGCCGGACGCAAAGGTCGCGGCGTTGATCGGCGCGTTGGCCGCGGTGGTGAACCAGCTGAAGCGGCCGGCGCCCTGGTGGGTGGTGTTGAGGAACTGCACGCTGCCCGGCGCCGACGACAGGCGGTGCTTGTCGGCGGTGAAGACGACGTCGGCGACCTGCGATGCGCCGGCGAGCGAGGCGCGCTGCATCGGGTTCGCCGCCGTGAGGTCCGACAGCGCGGTGCCGGCGGTGATCGCCTTGCCGATCGCGTTCGTGTCGATCCGCCAATGCGCGACGGTCTCGGCGACCAGCGGATAGTCCTGTGCATTCGCGGGCGGCACCACGACCGGCTCGGGCGCCTCGGTGTAGTTGGCGTAGAGATCCTGCTTCAAACGCGGCAGGATCGGCGTGCCGGCGAAGGCCGGCAGGTGACAGAAGTTGGTGAAGCGCGCGAAGCGCCGCCGGAAGTCGATGGGAATCGAGAACGCGTGGTTGTCCTCGGACAGCCAGGCGCGGTCGAACTGCTTGAGACTGTCCTTCGGCTTCTCCACGACCCAGGGCGAGAACGAGGCGACGTCGATCCTGTTGGCGGTGAAGTCGAACTCGTAGAGCCGCATCAGGCCGTTGCCGCCCTGATAGGCCATCTGGTAGTCGACGACCATCTGGAAGACCGGGTTGTGGAAGTCGTTGTGCTTTGTCAGCAGCGCGCCACCGTGGTAGTGGCCGTTCAAGGTCATGAAGATCTGGTCGTTGCTGCGGATCAGCTTGTCCCAGAGATACTGGCCGTAGGCGACCTCGAGCGGGCTGACGCCGTCATTGGCGATGTTCAAGAGCTGGTGGTTGGCCAGGATCACCGGCAGCATCGGGTGGCGCGCGATCATGCTGCGGGCCCAGGCGATGGCGTCGTCCGAGGCGCGCCAGGACAGCGACAGCACCATGAAGCTGACGCCGCACGCCTGGAACACATGCGCCTCGTGCCAGCCGCTCGGGTGCCGCTCCAGGAACGTGCGCTGCTTCGTGGCGCGGCTCGCCGGAAACCAGGACAGATAAGGCTCGGACGTGCTGCGCTGGGCATCGGTGCCCGAGCTCTGGCTCGCCGCGCCTTCGAATTCCAGCGCTGACAGCACGTCGTGATTGCCGGCCAGCACCGAATAGGGCCTGCCGGCGTTCTCCAGCAGTTTCATCGCGGCGTCCGCCACCGCCCATTGTTGCGGATGCTTGGACTGATCCACCACGTCGCCGAGATGGATCGTGAACGGGATGTGATATTTCGCGGCGTTGTCGACGATGAACTGCGTCTGAGCCGGATAGGGCGTGCTGCCATATTGGCGCTGATAGGCCTGGCCTTCCTCCGACGTCGCATAACGCGAATAGAACTGCGTGTCCGGCAGGACGGCGAGCGCGAAGCTGGTCGTGACGTGATGATGATGGTGATGCATGCGCCAATGCGCGTGCGCTGCCTGGCCGGGCAGCAGGCTGGCGCCGAGGCCCAGCGCGGAAACCCCCATCGCATTGCGCAGCAGCGTGCGGCGATCCACGCCCTGCATCGGCTCCGGACCGCGCGACGGATGATGGCCTGAGGCCGACTTGTTGTTCGAAGAATCGTCGTCGAAAGACATCTCGTTCCCACCTCGAGCGGCCGATCGCCGCGGTCGGGACGTGTTAGGGAGAGATGATCTCAGATTTGAGAAGGTTTCTTATCGTTTCGATAAGTGTTCGCAGCAGAAGCGGAAGCCATTGATTCCGAACGCTTCGATCCGCAACTACCAATGAGTGGTGGTATGTCACATGCAATCATGACGAGCATTTCGCGCCGCCTGCCCATCTTTTTGAATCCTGTTTGCGGCATTTTGCGCAGCAATTTGCCGACGAGTTGCGCCGAGCTTTTCGAGAAAACTTGGCATCCTAGGCAAACCACTTTCCAACAGACCGCCAGCTAGGTTGATCTCGATAAGGCAGCGCTAACCTAAGTTTCCGCGCCGCCGCAGCAGAAGAGGTGACGAATGGTGCTCGACAGCATGACGCTCGACATCGTGGCCACGATGGTCGCGGCGCTGCTTGGCGCCATGTTGCTCTACTTCGGCAGACAGGAGAATACGCCGGCACTGCGCTGGTGGGGCGCGGCCTACATCCTCGGCGCGGTCGCGATTGCGCTGTGGACTCTGGTCGGCGAGCTCTATGGCGAGCTGGTCTCCCTGTTCCTCAGCGCCATCGGCCTGATCGCGACCGCCATGGTGTGGAGCGCCGCGCGCGTCTTCCACGGCAAGCCGCCCAGCGTGCCGGGCCTGGTGCTCGGACCGACCGTCTGGATCGCGAGCGGCATGCTGTTCGATCCGGCTGCCCAGGCGCTGCGGCTGACGATCGGAGCCGGCCTTGTCGTGGTCTATGCGACGCTCACCGCGGCCGAACTCTGGCAGGAGCGGCGCCGGACCCTGCAGAAGCGCTGGCTGGCGCTGATCGTCCCGGCGATGCACGGCTTCGTCCTGATGCTGCCGATCCTGCTCGGCAACGTGCTGCGCGATTCCAACGGGGCGTTCGCCAAAGCCTGGGTCACGATCTTCTCGATCGAGCTCGTGCTCTACGCCGTCGGCACCGTGTTCGTGATCTTCATGCTGGCATCCGAGCGCATCGTCAGC
Organism: Bradyrhizobium sp.; assembly: GCA_049802835.1. Taxonomy (GTDB): domain Bacteria; phylum Pseudomonadota; class Alphaproteobacteria; order Rhizobiales; family Xanthobacteraceae; genus Bradyrhizobium. The sequence continues at coordinate 3,967 of JBARNF010000642.1, read as the reverse complement.
GCGCACAAGCGCGCGGCGACGACCGATCCGCTGACCGGACTGCTCAATCGCCGCGGCTTCGCCGATGCCTGTGCGCAGCTGATCGAGCGCGAGGCGCGGGAGCAGCGGCCGGTCAGCGCCATGATCTTCGACATCGATCATTTCAAGTCGATCAACGATCGCTTCGGCCACGCCGAGGGTGACGAGGTGCTGAAGCTGTTCGCAAACGTCGCGGTCAACCATCTGCGCCTCACCGATCTCTCAGGGCGGATCGGCGGCGAGGAGTTCGCAGCACTTTTGCCCTGTTCGATCGAAGAAGCGATGGTCGCAGCCGAGCGCGTCCGTGGCGCGTTCGCCGCATCCGGTGTGGTGTGCGAGGACAAACCGGTCGACACCACCGTCAGCATCGGTGTCGCCGGCGGGCCGGCCGGCACCGATCTCGACGTGCTGCTCGCCGCTGCCGACACCGCGCTCTACAAGGCCAAGCGTTCGGGACGCAACCGCGTCGAGGCATCGGCCGAGCTGCCGCTGTCGCTGGATCGGTTTCGTCGCCAGCGCGCGGCCGCGGCCGTCATTGCTCCGCAGCCGGAGGCCGCGATCTCCAGCTGACCCGTTGGTATCCGAGGCGCGGCTTTCTCTCGACGTCCGTCTGGGCTAGACACGGGCTCTGAACAGACGACAGGGGAGGCCGACGGCCCATGATCACGGAAATCGCCCAGATCGACGTCAAGCCGGGCACGGAAAAGGATTTCGAGGCCGCGGTCGCCAAGGCGCGCGCCGCCTTCGGCCGCTCCAAGGGTTTTCATGGCTTCGAGCTGCATAAATCGATCGAGAAGCCGCAGCGCTACCGGCTGATGGTGAAGTGGGAGACGCTGGAGAACCACACGGTGGATTTCCGCGGCTCGGAGAATTTCACCGAGTGGCGCGGCCTTGTCGGGCAGTTCTTCGCGTCGCCGCCCGACGTCGAGCACACCGAGACGGTGCTGACCTCGGCGGGCTGAGGCACCGCGGAGAACGCCGCTGTCGAACGGAGCGCGGTCATGACCTATGACGATCTGGTCGCGGTCTACTCTGTGCCGGGGCGGCACTACCACGATCTGCGCCACGTCGAGGACTGCCTGGCTTGGCTCGATCGCGTCGCGGGCCTCGGCGCCCGCGAGCGCGAAATCCTGACGCTGGCGATCTGGTGGCACGATGTTGTCTATGATCCGACGCGCGGCGACAATGAGGAGCGGAGCGCAGAGCTGGCCGAGCGTCATGTCGCGCCCGAGCTGCGCGATGAGGTCGGACGGCTGATCCGGCTGACGCTGACGCACGACGTCGCCGCGGCCGACCGGCTTGGCGCGCTGCTCGTCTCGATCGATCTCGCCATTCTCGGCGCCGACGAGGCGGTCTATCAGGCCTATGTCGATGCGATCCGGCGCGAATATGCCCACGTGCCGGATGCGGCTTACCGCCAGGGGCGGGCGACCGTGCTGGAGCGGTTCGCGAGCCGGGCCGTGATCTATCCGGATGCCGGCTTTGCGGCCGCACTCGACCAGCAGGCGCGTGCGAACATCGCGCGCGAGCTGCGTGGGCTCCGATCCTGAGCGGGCTCAGCTGACGCGTTTCGAGCGGGCGTCTGCTCTGCGACTGGAATGCAGTCCGCGCAGCATCGCATGTGCGAATGTGTCTTGTCTTTTGCTGCTGCTCGACATGCAATGAGATGAAACGCGCGCCGCCCATGGCGCGTGCTCCTCGTCCCATCATCCGGAACTCCGTCATGCCGATCATCAACCGCGCCGCCGAGCTGGCGGAAGACGCCAAGGTCTGGCGTCGTGATTTTCACCAGCATCCCGAGCTGCTCTACGAGGTGCATCGGACGGCGGCGCGCGTGGCCGAACTGCTGACGTCGTTCGGTGTCGACGAGGTGGTTACGGGCATCGGTCGGACCGGCGTTGTCGGCGTCATCCACGGTCGCGAGCCGTCGAAGCGCGTGATCGGCCTCCGTGCCGACATGGATGCCTTGCCCCTGCAGGAGACACGCGACGTTCCGCACAAGTCGATCATTCCCGGCAAGATGCACGCCTGCGGCCATGACGGCCACACGGCGATGCTGCTCGGCGCGGCGCGCTATCTCGCCGAGACGCGCAATTTCGCCGGCACGGCCGTCGTCATCTTCCAACCGGCCGAAGAGGGCGGGGCCGGCGGACGCGCCATGGTCGAGGACGGCATGATGGATCGCTTCGGTATCGAGGAGGTGTACGGCCTGCACAATGCGCCGGGCCTGCCGCTCGGTAACGTCGCGACACGCGCCGGCGCTGTGATGGCCGCGGCCGACACCTTCGAGGTGCGCTTGAAGGGACTTGGCGGCCATGCCGCGCGTCCGAACAAGTGCGTCGATCCGATCATCGCCGGCGCGCAGATCGTGACGGCGCTGCAGTCGATCGTGGCGCGCAATGTCGATCCCGTCGAGAGCGCGGTGTTGTCGATCACGCGCTTCCACGCGGGCACGTCGGCGGACAACATCATTCCGCAGACGGCCGTCATCGGCGGCACGGTGCGGACGCTCGACGAGGAGATCCGTCGCCTGATGGACGAGCGATTCAAGGCCGTCGTGACCGGGCTCGCCGGCGGTATGGGCGTCGAGGCCGAGATCGACTACGAATGGGGGTACCCGGTGGTCGTCAACCACGCGGAGCAGACGGCGTTCGCCGCCGAGGTGGCGCGCGGCGTGGTGGGGCCAGACCAGGTGACCACCGACATGCCGCCCAGGCTCGGCGGCGAAGACTTCGCCTATATGCTGCAGGCGCGGCCCGGCGCCTTCGTGTTCATGGGCATCGGTGATGGGGCGGGCGTGCATCACCCCGAATATGATTTCAACGACGACGTGATCCCGCACGGGATCAGCTATTGGGCCAAGCTCGTCGAGACGGCAATGCCGGTCGGTTGAATGGCCTCCAGCCGGACTGATCAGATCACAGCTGCCGCGTCCTCGGTGCTGCGGTCGGCCTTGAAATAGTCGATCATGACCTTGGCGATCGCCATCAGCGGCAGCGCCAGGGTCAGGCCCCAGATGCCGAACACGATGCCAAGCAGGATCTGGAACGCAAACAGCGTGGCTGGTGGAATGTCGAGCGCCTGGCGCTGAATCAGTGGCGTCAGCACGTAGCTCTCCATCGCGTGCACGCCGAGGAACAGCACGGAGGCGCTAGCCGCCGCGACCCAGCCCGAGGCGAGGCTCGCCAGCACCACGATGACGCCGGCAATGATGGCGCCCACCGTGGGGATGAAGGCGAGCAGGCCGGCCTGGATGCCGAGGATGAACGAGCTCTGGATGCCGATTATCGAGAGTCCGATCCAGGTCACCAGGAATACGGCGGCCATCGTGGTGATCTGGGCGATCAGCCAGCGCTCGAGCGTATCGCTGATGCGGTCGACGATCACGGTGGCCTGGTCGCGAAACTTCGCCGGCGCCAGGAACAGCAGCCCGTTGCGGTAGACCGCGGGCTGCGCCGCAAAGGCCAACCCCAAGAACAGCACGATGAAGAAGTTGCCGACGGCGCTCACGGTGCCGAGCAGCAGCTTGAAGGTCTGGCTCACGATGGCGCCGCCGGAGGAGGCGAGCGCGCTCGGCGACGGCAGCCCGCTCGGCAGGCTATGGGACGGCGCCTGCGTCGGGGTGGTCGATCCGCCATCCGGCGAGGCCGTGGCGGCGGCCGCGTTGAAGTCGAAGAAGCTGGTGTCGATGCCGTTGCGGTCGAGGAAGGATTTCACGTTGCCGAGTTGCGACTTGATCGTATCGCTCAGCACCTTGGCCTGATCGGTGATGGTGGCGCCGAACAGGAAGATGACGCCGACGAGCAGGAGCGCGAGGGTCAGGCAGACGATGATCAGCCGGACCGGATGTGGCCAGGCGAGGATGCGTCCAAGCCGGTTGGTCATCGCGTTGAGCGCGACCCCGAGCAGCATGCCGGAAAACAGCAGGAAAATCGCCGCGGCGTAATAC